>NZ_JBHSIV010000006.1:0-235338 GCF_042653685.1 Actinomycetospora atypica
CGGGCGGGTGGCGGTGCGGGCGGCGGGGTCGGTCGGGCGGGGCGACCTCGGCACGGGGCTGACCGAGGCCGACCTCGTCGCGCCCGCCGTCGCGGCCGGGGCGCACGCCGTGAGCCGGGTCGCCGCGGGCGTCGCGGTGGCCGAGCCGACCCGTCGTCGTCCCGACCTCGTGGTGCTCACGGGGCGCGCCGCCGGCGACCTGGTGGCGGCCGCTCCCCTGCACGCCCGCCACCAGCCGCACCTGGCCGTGACCGCCGGCGAGACCACGGGGACGGTCGGTCCGCTGGTGCTGCCCGGGCGCACCTCGTGCCTGCGCTGCGCCGACCGGCACCGCACCGACGCCGACCCGGCCTGGCCGCGGGTCGCCGCGCAGCTCGCCGCGGTGCCCCCGGCGGTCCCGGTGGCCGTGGCGGCGGCGGTCGCGGGCCTGGCCGTGGCGCAGGTCCTCGCCCACCTCGCCGGCGGTCCCGACCTCAGCGGTGCCGCCGTCGAACTCGAGCCCGCCACGGGCCGCGCGACCCGCTGCGAGCGGGCCGTCCACCCCCGCTGCCCGTGCACCGGACCCCGACCTCCGCGCGCCGGGGTCGTCGGCTCGGGGGACAATCGATGACGTGTCCGACGAGATTCCCCGCCGAACGGTCCAACGCTCCGCGCGCTTGGCGTCCCTGCCGCTCGGGTTCGCCTCCCGGACGGCCGCAGGGTGGGGACGACGTCTCGCGGGCGGTGACGCCGGTGAGATCTCGGCGGACGTGGCCCGACGTGGGGCGGAGCAGCTCTTCGCGGTGCTCGGGGAGCTCAAGGGCGGGGCCATGAAGTTCGGTCAGGCCCTGTCGGTGTTCGAGGCCGCGGTGCCCGACGAGCTGGCCGAGCCCTACCGCGAGGCGCTCACCCGCCTGCAGACCGCGGCGCCCCCGATGCCCGCCGCGCGGACGCACCGGGTCCTCGCCGAGCAGTTCGGGCGGGGCTGGCGCGACCGGTTCCGTGAGTTCGACGACACCCCGGCGGCGTCGGCGAGCATCGGCCAGGTCCACCGCGCGGTCTGGGGCGACGGCCGCGAGGTCGCGGTCAAGGTGCAGTACCCGGGCGCCGAGGAGGCCGTGATGGCCGACCTGCGGCAGCTGCAGCGCTTCTCCCGGCTGATCCAGCCGATGGTGCCCGGCATGGAGATCAAGCCGCTGCTGCAGGAGCTGCGCGACCGGATGTCCGAGGAGCTCGACTACCGCGACGAGGCCGACGCGCAGCGCACCTTCGCAGCGGCCTTCGAGGGCGACGAGCACGTGATCGTGCCGCGCGTCGTCGCCTCGGCGCCGAAGGCCATGGTCAGCGAGTGGGTCGACGGCACGCCGCTCTCGCAGGTCATCCGCAACGGCGACCCGGAGGAGCGCGACCGCGTCGGCACGCTGCTCTCGACGTTCCACTTCTCCGCGCCCGCCCGCACCGGACTGCTGCACGCCGACCCGCACCCCGGCAACTTCCAGCTCCTGCCCGACGGCCGGCTCTGCGTCATCGACTTCGGCGCCGTCGCCCGGCTGCCCGACGGCCTGCCGCACGAGCTCGGGCACATGCTCGCCCTCGCGGTCGAGGACCGCTCCGAGGAGCTGCTGCAGCTGATGCGCGACCTGCACTTCGTGCTGCCCGACACCGACATGACCGCGGAGCGCGCCACGGCCTACCTCGGGCCGCTCGTCGACCCGCTGCGCACCGAGAAGTTCCACTTCACCCGCGACTGGATCCGCGGGCAGGCCGAGCGGCTGGGCGACCTGCGGCGGCCCGAGTTCGAGACGGGCCGCGGGCTGAACCTGCCGCCGCAGTACCTGCTCATCCACCGGGTCACGCTCGCCTCGGTCGCCGTGCTCTGCCAGCTCGACGCCGAGATCGGGCTGCGCTCGATCTTCCGGGAGTGGCAGCCCGGCTTCGACGTGTGAGACCGGGCGAGGGGTCCGCGCAGGACCCCTCGCCCGGAGGGGCGGGCCGGGGGCGTCACGCCACGCCGGCCTCGGCCCGGGCCGCCGCGATCTCGGCGTCCCGCGCGAGGTCGGCCTTGCTCGGCCGGCCCCGGGGGCGCTTGCGGGCGATCACGGCACCGCGATCGAGGATCTCGCCGCCCCACACCCCGGCGAACTCCCGCCGCTGCAGCGCACCGGACAGGCAGGTGCGCCGGACCGGGCAGGCGGCGCACAGCACCTTGGCCTGCTCGAGGTCGGCGGGGTTCTCCGAGAACCACAGGTCGTCGGGCTCCTCCAGGCACGGCAGGGAGACCGACACGGCTATGTCGGGGGCGGCAGGGACGGGGAACATCGCTCGGACCTCCTACGGCGGGTGGTTCGGGGGTCACCCGGTCCGCGGAGCCGACGTCCTCGTGAGACGACGGAGGCCGCGAACCCGGTGGGTCCGCGGCCTCGAGATGTCGGTGGTCAGTCCTGGGGCGGACCACCGCTCGGGCGCGGACGGAACGGGTCGAGATCGACGTGTGTCGGCGTGGGCCGCAGGGAGCCGGCCGGGCGGGTGCCACCGGGGACACCGCTGACCGGGCACACCTCTCCCCCGGCGACCACGGCGGTGGGCACGGCGGCGAACGCTCGTGTCCGCACCAGGGCGACCCATGGCTCGGAGCCGCGGGACTGCCACACGTCGACCGACGGGGAGGGGATCGGCGCACCGATTAACAGCTTCATGATCGGCACACCCCTTCCGGCCGTCGGAGATCGACCCGGCACCTCGCGCGCCGGTGTCGACGAACCTAGGGGGCTCCTCGCGGACGCCGCAACGGAATTACCGCGAGGTCGTCGGGATTTCTCCCGGACGGCTCAGGAGACGTGCTCGCGGACCATCGTCAGGACGTCCTCGCCGTAGCGCTCGAGCTTGGAGGCGCCGATGCCGGGGATGGTGACGAGGCCCTTGGTGTCGAGCGGGCGCTGCTCGGCGAGAGCGACCAGCGTCGCGTCGGTGAAGACGACGTAGGCGGGCACCGAGCGCTGCTTGGCCTCGTTCGACCGCCACGACCGCAGCGCGTCGAGGAGCTCCTCGTCGATGTCCGACGGGTGCTCGGTGCAGCGCCCGATCTTCTGCGCGGCGGCGTCGCCCAGCGTCTTGCCGCACACCCGGCAGCCGGCCTTCGACACCTTCTGCTTCGGGCCGCCGTCGATCCCGGTGCCCGCCTTGCGGGCGGCGGGGTGGTCGTCGGGAACCAGGCCGTAGAGGAAGCGGCTGCGCCGCCGGGAGCGCCGGCCACCGGAGTTGCGGGCCAGCGCCCACGACATCCGCAGGTGCACCCGCGCGCGCGTCACCCCCACGTAGAACAGGCGCCGCTCCTCCTCGATCGCCTCGTCGTCACCGTCGGCGTGCTGGATCGGCAGCGCGCCGTCGGTGAGCCCGACGAGGAACACCGCGTCCCACTCGAGGCCCTTGGCCGCGTGCAGCGTCGCGAGCGTGACGCCCTGCACGGTCGGCGGGTGCTGGGCCTGCGCCCGGTTCGCGAGCTCGCCGAGGAACCCGGAGTAGGTGACCTCGGGCAGGGCGGCGACGAGGTCGCCCGCGAGCTCGGCGAGCGCCCGGAGCGACTCCCAGCGCTGGCGTTGCGCACCGTCGGCCGCGCTGCCCGCGGGCGGGGTCTCGGTGAGCCCCTGCTCGCCGAGCACCGCCCGCACGGTGGTGACGACGTCCTTCCCGACGACGGCCTCCGGGCCGCCCTCGAGCCGGTTGCCGGTGGTGCGCAGCGCGGCGATCGCGTTCTTCACCTCGGTGCGCTGGAAGAACCGCTCGCCGCCGCGCACCTGGTAGGGGATCCCGAGATCGGACAGCGCCTGCTCGTAGGCCTCGGACTGCGCGTTGATGCGGAACAGCACCGCGATCTCGGAGGCGGGGACGCCGTCGTCGATCAACGACTGGATCTGCAGAGCGGCGGCGGCGGCCTCGGCCGGCTCGTCGTCGTGCTCGGAGAAGTCGGGCGCCGGGCCCGGCGGGCGCTGCCCCTCGAGGCGCAGCCGCGACCCGGCCGCCCGGCCCCGGGCCGCGCCGATCACGGTGTTCGCGGCGGCGACCACCTGCGGGGTGGACCGGTAGTCGCGCACCAGGCGGACCACCTCGGCGTCGGGGAACCGGCGGGGGAAGTCGAGCAGGTACCCGGCGCTGGCCCCGGCGAACGAGTAGATCGTCTGATTGGCGTCCCCGACCACCGTGAGGTCGTCCCGGCCGCCGAGCCACGCCCCCAGCAGGCGGTGCTGCAACGGCGTGACGTCCTGGAACTCGTCGACGACGAAGCAGCGGTAGCGCTCGCGGAACTCGTCGGCGACCGCGGCGGAGTCCTCCAGCGCGCCGGCCGTGTGGATCAGCAGGTCCTCGAAGTCGAGCTGCTCGGCGCGGTTCTTGAGCTGCTCGTAGGTCTCGTAGACCGCCGTCACCTGCTCGACGGGCGCCGGGGTGTCGCGCTGGGCCTTCGTCGCGGCCGCGGCGTAGGCGTCGGGCGCGACGAGGCAGGCCTTGGCCCACTCGATCTCGCTCGCGAGGTCGCGCAGCGACTCCCGGTTGGTGGCCGCGTTCGCGCGCTGGGCGGCCTGGCCGACGAAGCGCATCTTGTTGTCGAGCAGCGGCCACACCTCGCCGCCGACCGCGCGCGGCCAGAAGTAGCGCAGCTGGCGCAGGGCGGCGGCGTGGAAGGTGCGCGCCTGCACCCCGCCGACGCCGAGATCGCGCAGCCGGGTGCGCATCTCGCCGGCCGCGCGGGCGGTGAAGGTGACGGCGAGGACCTGCCCGGCGCGGACCTGGTCGGTGGTGACGAGGTGGGCGATGCGCCGGGTGATCGTGCGGGTCTTCCCGGTACCGGCGCCGGCGAGCACGCAGACCGGGCCCCGGGCGGCGAGCACGGCCGCGCGCTGCTCGGGATCGAGGCCGTCCGCGGGGGTCACGCCCCCATCGTCTCAACCGGGTCCGACATCGTGGGGCTCCTCCCCCGGGTACGCCCCGGCGCGTCGCCGGAACTGGCCGGGCGTCTCCCCCGCGAGCCGCGCGAACTGGCGGGTGAACGCCGGCTGGTCGTAGAAGCCGCAGCGCAGCGCGACCTCGGCGAGCGGGGTGTCGGTGCCGGTCAGCAGCGCGCGGGCCCGGTCGATGCGCGCCCGCAGCACGAACTGGGTCGGCGCGAGGCCGAACACCGCCCGCATCCGCCGCTCCAGGGTCGAGGTCGAGGTCCCGGCCGCGGCGGCCATCTCCTCGAGCCGCGGCGGGTCGTCGAGCCGGGCCGCCACCAGGTCGACGACGCGCGAGAGCGCGGGCATCGCGGGGTCGGTCTCGTCGGCGGAGCGCAGGTCCTCCGACACGCTCGCCACCCCCACGACCGCGCCTCCCTCGCGCACCGGCACCTTCGTCGTCAGGTACCAGCCGGGGACCCCGCCCTCGCGGCGGATCAGCTCCAGCTCGTGGCGCAGGGTGCGGCCCTCGGCGAGCACGCGGGCGTCCTGCTCCTCGTACCGCTCGGCGAGGGCGGGGACGAACAGCTCCCCCGCCCGCTTCCCGACGACCGCGGCGCGCGTCCGCGCGGTGGTCCGGCGCACGAACGCGTCGTTGACCTCGACGTAGCGCCCGTCGGCGTCCTTCGCGCAGAACATCACGCCGGTCAGCTCGGCGAAGAGCGCGAGCAGCGCCGGGGCGGGGATGTCCACCCGCGCCATCCTGGTTGGTCGGGCCCGGCGGCGGGGGCGCCGGATTCGGACAAGAGGAGTGTCGGTCCCCGGGGCCACCATGGGTCCATGAGCGAGCAGGCGGTGATGGACGGCGCGGTCGACGGCCCGATCGACGACGCGATGGTCGAGCGGGCGGTCGCCCGGGCCGCGCGGTGGAGCGAGGCGTCCGACGCCGCCGGGTCCGACGCGGCGACCCGCCGGCTCGCCTCCCTGGTCCACGACCCCGCCGGGGTCGAGTTCGCGATGCGGTTCGTCGACCGGGTGGCCCGGCCCGACGACGACGCCGTGGCCGCCCGCGAGCTGGCCCGCACGGCCGGGCGCGGCGCCACGCTGCCGGGGTTCGCCTCGCCCCTCGACCGGGTCATGCTCCGCACCGGTGCCGCCCTGGCGCCCCGCGCCCCGCGGCTCGTCGTGCCGCTCGCGCGGCGCCGGCTCCGGCAGCTCGTCGGGCACCTCGTCGTCGACGCCTCCGGCCGGTCCCTGCGCCGGCGCCTGGCGTCCGCGCGTGCCGAGGGGTTCCGGCTCAACCTCAACCTCCTCGGCGAGGCGGTGCTCGGGGAGGACGAGGCCGACCGGCGCCTGGAGCGGACCCTCGCGCTCATCCGCCGCCCCGACGTCGACTACGTGTCGGTGAAGGCCTCGTCGGTGGCGAGCCAGCTCGTGCCGTGGGACCTCGAGGGCAGCCGCGACCGGCTGGTCCGCCGCCTCGCCCCGCTGCTCGAGACCGCGCGAGAGCACGGCGTCTTCGTCAACTTCGACATGGAGGAGTACAAGGACCTCCACCTCACCGTCGCCCTGTTCACCGCGCTGCTCGACCGGCCGGGGCTGCGGGACTACTCCGCGGGCATCGTCCTGCAGGCCTACCTGCCCGACTCGGTGGCGGCCCTGGAGCACCTCGCCGACTACGCCCGACGCCGCGTCGAGGCGGGTGGGGCGTCGATCAAGGTCCGGCTGGTCAAGGGCGCGAACCTCGCCATGGAGCGCGTCGACGCCGCGCTGCACGACTGGCCGCAGGCGCCCTACGCCACCAAGGCCGAGGTCGACGCCAACTACGTGCGCCTGCTCGACCACGCGCTGCGCCCCGGGCTCGCCGACGCGCTGCGCCTCGGGGTCGCGAGCCACCACCTGCACCACGTCGCGCTGGCCGTCGAGCTCGCGGCCGCCCGCGGGGTCGCCGCGCAGATGGACGTGGAGATGCTGCAGGGCATGGCGCCCGCGCAGGCCCGGGCGGTGGCGGCCGACCTGCCCGACTCGGGCCTGGTCCTCTACACGCCGGTCGTGCACGCCGAGGACTTCGACGCGGCGGTGAGCTACCTGGTCCGGCGTCTCGAGGAGAACGCGGGCCACGAGAACTACCTCTACGCGATGTTCTCCGACGAGGGCCCGGCCTCCTACCTCGACCGGTTCCGGGCCTCGGTCCGCGACCGCGACGCCGTCCCCGACACCCCGCGGCGCACGCAGGACCGCACGCGGGAGACCCCGGTGGCCGCCGGGGAGTTCCACAACGAGCCCGACACCGATCCCTCCCTGCCCGCGAACCGGGACTGGGCGCGCCGGGCGGTCGCGGGCGCGCCGACCCCCGTGCGCTCCCCCGAGGTCACCGACCCGGCGGCCGTGGACGGGATCGTCGCCCGGGCCGAGCAGGCCGACTGGCGCTCGCGGAGCCCGAGGGAACGCGCGGCGCTCCTGCGCGAGGGCGCCCGGGCCCTCGCGGCCGCCCGCACCGAGCTGCTCACGACGATGGTCGGCGAGGCCGGCAAGACCGTCGCCGAGGCCGACCCGGAGATCTCCGAGGCGATCGACTTCGCGACCTACTACGCCGACCGGGCCGTCGAGCTCGACGAGGACCGGTTCACCCCCGACCGCGTGGTGGTGGTGACGCCGCCGTGGAACTTCCCGGTGGCCATCCCGCTGGGCGGCTGCCTGGCCGCCCTCGCGGCGGGCGCGGCGGTCGTCATCAAGCCGGCGCCCCAGGTGCGGGCGTGCGCCGAGGTCGGCGTCGCCGCGCTGCACCGGGCGGGCATCCCC
This sequence comes from Actinomycetospora atypica, assembly GCF_042653685.1. NCBI lineage: Bacteria > Bacillati > Actinomycetota > Actinomycetes > Pseudonocardiales > Pseudonocardiaceae > Actinomycetospora > Actinomycetospora atypica. The sequence goes on from NZ_JBHSIV010000006.1 coordinate 7,707, forward strand.
GCCGACGCGCTGCAGCTGGTGCACACCGACGAGGGCGAGGCCGGGCGCCGGCTCGTGACCCACCCCGCGGTCGAGCGCGTGGTGCTCACCGGGGCGAGCGAGACCGCCGCGCTGTTCCGGTCCTGGCGGCCCGACCTCGGCGTGATCGCGGAGACCTCGGGCAAGAACGCGCTGGTGATCACCCCGGCCGCCGACCCCGACCTCGCGGTCGCCGACCTCGTGCGCTCCGCGTTCGGGCACGCGGGGCAGAAGTGCTCGGCCGCCTCGCTGGCGATCCTCGTCGGGTCGGTGGGCGACCCGCGCTCCGCGGTGGGGCGCCGCTTCCGCCGCCAGCTCGCCGATGCGGTGCGGACGCTGCGGGTGGGCCCCGGCACCGACCTGTCCTCGACGATGGGGCCGCTGGTCGGGGAGCTGTCAGGGAAGCTCGAGCGGGCCCTGACCACGCTGGAGCCGGGCGAGTCGTGGCTCGTCGAGCCGCGCCGCCTGGGTGACGGCCTCTGGACTCCGGGGGTGCGTGAGGGTGTCGCGCCCGGCTCGTGGTTCCACGTGACGGAGTGCTTCGGCCCGGTGCTCGGGCTGATGACGGCCGCGACCCTCGACGAGGCGATCACGTGGCAGAACGCGACCGGCTTCGGGCTGACCGGCGGTCTGCACTCGCTCGACCGCGACGAGATCGACCACTGGATGGAGCGGGTCGAGGTCGGCAACGCCTACGTCAACCGGCACATCACCGGGGCGATCGTGCAGCGGCAGTCGTTCGGGGGATGGAAGGGCTCGGTGGTGGGACCGGGGGCGAAGCCGGGCGGGCCGAACTACGTGGCGCAGTTCGGCACGTGGGCCGACGCCGACCCCGCCGCCCTCCCGTCCGCCCCGCTCGGTCGGGCGGCCTCGGAGCTGCTGGCCTCGGTGGCCGGCTCGGTGTCGGCCGAGGACCTGGCGTGGCTGCGCGCGGCGGCCGGGTCGGACGCCCACTGGTGGCGCGAGGAGTTCTCCGTCGAGCACGACCCCACCGGGATCGCGGCCGAGGCGAACGTGTTCCGGTACCGGCCGCTGCCGGGGCTGCGGGTGGCGCACGGCGAGGGCGCCTCCCGGCGCGACCTGCTGCGGCTCCAACTGGCCGGGGCGTGCGCCGGGGTGTCGGTGACGACCTTCGTCCGGGCCGACCCGGCCCACGGCGACGGCGGGCGCGTCCCGCCGCGGATCGCGCCGCGCCGCGCCTGCGAGCCGGGCGAGCGGGTCCGGGTGCTCGGGACGCCGCCGGAGGCCCTGCGCCGCGAGGCCGCCGAGGTCGGGGCGTCGCTCGTCGAGGGCCCGGTGCTCGCCGACGGGCGCCGCGAGCTGCTCTCGGTGCTGCGCGAGCAGGCGGTCAGCATCACGCGACACCGCTTCGCCCACGTCGAGGAGTGACCCGCGGGAAGTCACGGCGGCCTCCGCGCGTTGGACCGGACATGGCGCAGATGACGATGTACACGACCAGCTGGTGCGGCTTCTGCCGGCGGCTCAAGAGCCAGCTCGACCGGGAGGGCATCGGCTACGACGAGGTCGACATCGAGCGCACCCCGGACGCCGCGAAGATCGTCGTGGAGATCAACGGCGGCAACCGGACGGTGCCGACGGTCGTCTACCCCGACGGGTCCGCCGCGGTGAACCCGAGCTTCGCCGAGGTCAAGACGGCGCTGGCGAAGGCCGAGGCCGCGCCCGGCGTGTGACCGACCACGGACAAGGGCCCCTCCACCTCGGGTGGAGGGGCCCTTCGTGTGTCCGGGGACAGGGCGGAGCCGGATGTGCGAGTGGCGCCGTCCTGACGTCAGGCGTCAGCACCGTGCCATTGCTGATCCCTAGGCCGCGGCCGCCCAGGCCTCGAGCATCGCCCGGGCGATCGACACGCCGCCGGGCAGGATGAGCTCCCGCTCCTCGCCCGCCTCGAACGCGGTGCCGCCGACGCCGTGGGCGCCCTTCGGGCTCTCGCCCTCGCGGGTCATCCAGTCGCCCGCCTCGAGCGCGGCGCGCAGCTCGTCGCGGGTGACCCAGCGGGCGTTCTCGATCTCGCCCTCCTGCAGCTGCATCGTCTGCTCGGGGTCGGCGACGGCCGCGAAGCCGATCATCAGCGAGCGCGGGAAGGGCCAGGGCTGGGAGCCGAGGTAGGTGATCGTCGTGACCGCGACCCCCACCTCCTCGGCGCACTCGCGGGCCACGCAGGCCTCGAGCGACTCGCCCGCCTCGACGAAGCCCGCCAGCACGCTGTAGCGCCCGGCCGGCCAGATAGGCTGGCGCGCGAGCAGCACGCGGTCGGCGCCGTCGTGGACCAGGCAGATCATCGAGGGGTCGGTGCGGGGGTACTCCTCGTGGTCGTGCGCCTCGCACAGCTGCGCCCACCCGGCCTTGATCGCGCGCATCGGCGAGCCGTCGCGGGAGCAGAAACGGGCGCGGTCGTGCCAGGACAGCAGGGCCACGGCGGTCGTCAGCAGGCCCGCCGAGTGGGCGTCGAGGTCGCCGCCCGACACCCGCAGGTCGCGCCACTTCTCGGTCGCGGAGAAGCCCGACCCGGCGTCGTTGGCGGAGTCGACGTCGGGCACCCGCACGCCCCAGTAGGCGGTGCCGTCCTCCTCGCCGAGCAGCACCGCGCCCTCGGGCGGGGCCTCGCCGAAGTCGCGCGAGGACACGTCGACGAGCCGGAGCGTCCCGTCCGCGTCCTCCGAGACCGGGGTACGGCCCTGCGGGTCGACCCGCACGACGCGGGCGAGCGGCCAGGTCGAGGCGACGTGCTCGGGGTCGCCGCGGACCTGCTCGCGCCGGTCGACGGTGGAGCGGGAGAGGCGGGGCAGGTCGTCGAGGTGGAACGCCGCGCGCATGTCGGGGCCTGCGGTGGTGGCCGGCGTAGTCGTCACGGGACGCGGATACCACCGAGCGCACGCAACGACTCCGCCGTCGTCGAGGCGTCCGCCACCACCACGCCGGTGAAGCGCGACGGGGCGAGGAACTCCACGGCGGCCGCGGCGACCTCGTCGTGCGTGACGGCCTCGAGGCGCTGGGGGTGCTCCCGGATCCACGTGGGGTCGAGCCCCACCCCGGCGAGCCCGGCGAGGGTCGACGCGAGTCCGGCCTGGGTGTTCATCGAGATGAGCAGCGACCCGATCGCGTAGCGGCGGGCCGACTCGAGCTCGGTGGCGCTCGGCGGCACCACCGCGGCCCGGCCCAGCTCGTAGCGCATCTCGAGCAGCGCGGCGGCCGTGACCTCGGAGGCGCAGTCGGTCTCCACGAGCAGGGCGGCGCCGTACGGGTCGAACTCCAGTGACGACGACGCGTGGTAGGTGTAGCCCTTGTCCTCGCGCAGGTTCTCGACGAGCCGCGAGGAGAAGTAGCCACCGAAGGCCAGGTTCGCGAGCTGCAGGGCCGCGTACCGCGGGTCGGTGCGCGGGATCGCGGCCGCGGAGAGCCGCAGCTGCGACTGCACCGCCCCGGGCCGGTCGACGAGCAGCAGGTCCGACCCGTGCAGGGCGGGCAGCGGGGGCAGGACGCCGGCGTCGCCGGGCGAGTCCCAGGCCGCGAGGGCGGCCTCGACGGCGGCCACGGCGCCGGCCGGGTCGAGGTCGCCGACCAGCACGAGCACCGAGCCCGAGGGCACGACCATGCGGCGGTGCAGGGCGGTCAGGTCCTCCGGGGAGACCGCGGCGACCTCGGCCACCTCGGGCATCTCCCGGGTGATCGGGTGGTCGCCGTAGCGGTGGCGCTGCAGCGCCCGCCGGGCGATCACCGACGGCTGGGCGGCGGCCACCTGGATCCGCTCGGCGAGCCGCTCGCGCTCCCGGGACACCTCCTCGTCGGGATAGGTCGCCCCGGTCAGGACGTCGGCGAGCACGTCGAGCAGCGTCGGCAGCCCGTCGGCCAGCGCGTGGCCGGCGGCGGCGAGGCGCTCGGGGTCGACGGAGAAGCCGATCTCGCCGCCGACGCCCGCGAGGTCGTCGTCGAGCGAGACCCGGGTGCGGCGGGTGGTACCGGAGAGCAGGGTCGAGGCGAGCACCTCGGCGACGGCGGAGTGCCAGGAGGCCTCGGCGGCGTCGTGGGCGGAGAACGGGATGCGCAGGCGCATCTCCACCATCGGCACGCCCGGGCGGCGCACGGCGATGACGCGCAGCCCGGTCGACAGGACGGTGTCGGTCTCCTCGGGGGCGGGCACCTGCGGCTGCGGTCGCAGCGGCGGGAGCTCCCGCGGGCCGGCGGGGGTGCGGCCGATCTCGGCGGCGGAGCGGCGCTCGATCCTGGATTCGGTGGTGGTCACGACGAGGCTCCCGGGGTCAGGACGAGCAGGGCACGGGAGTCGGGGCGCAGGGCGGCCGCCGCGCCGGCGACCGCCTCGGGGGTGACCGCGGCGATCGCGCCCGGCAGCTCGTCGGAGAGCTCCGCACGCCCGTGGACGAGCTCGGCCGAACCGAGGGCGAGCATCCGGTTCATCAGCCGGTCGTGCTCGCGGTAGAGCGCCCCGGCCCAGCGGGCGGTGACCCGGCGCAGCTCCTCCGGGTCGGGTCCCTCCTTCGCCAGCACGTCCAGCTCGCCGTCGACGGCGTCGACCACGCGGCGGTGGTCGACCGAGTCGGGGTGCACGGCGGTGATCGTGAAGGTGTCGGGGTCGCGGGCGTCGAGCGGCGCGCCCATCAGCCCGGCCGAGGCGGACACGTCGGTGACCAGCCCGTCGCCGTAGACGAGGCGCTGGGTCAGGCGGGCGGCCTCGCCGTCGGTGAGCAGGCTGCCGAGGACCGCGTGGGCGAGGTAGCCCGCCAGGTCGGTGCCCGGGTCGGGCAGGCGGTAGCCGAGCGCGAGCGCCGGCAGCGGGGCGTGCGGGTCGACCACGGACTCGACGTGCTCGCCCTGCGGCCGGGGCTCGCCGAACGACGGCCGCGTCGGCACCGGGCGCGCCGGGATGTCGCCGAAGTGGCGCTGGACCAGCGCCGCGGCATCGTCGGGATCGAAGTCGCCGACGACGGTGAGGACCGCGTTGCCGGGCGCGTAGTAGGCGTCGAAGAACGCGGCGGCGTCGTCGAGCGAGGACTGCTCGAGGTCGGTGAAGTCGCCGTAGCCGTTGTGGGCGTTCGGGTAGGTCGAGTACAGCACCGGCGGCAGCAGGATCCAGGGGAAGCCGCCGTAGGGCCGGTTGAGCACGTTGAGGCGGATCTCCTCCTTCACCACGTCGATCTGGTTGCGGAGGTTGTCCTCGGTCAGCTTCGGCGCGCGCAGCCGGTCGGCCTCGAGGAACAGGCCCCGCTCGAGCGCGGCGGCCGGGAGGATCTCGAAGTAGTCGGTGTAGTCCTGGTGGGTGGAGCCGTTGAACACCCCGCCCGAGCCCTGGACGTGCCGGAAGTGGCTGAGCTTCTCCAGGCTCTCCGAGCCCTGGAACATCAGGTGCTCGAAGAGGTGGGCGAACCCGGTGCGGCCCTCCGGTTCACTGCGGAAGCCGACGTCGACGTGGACCGCGATCCCCACGACGGGGTTCGTCCGGTCGGGCGCGAGGAGCACCCGCAGACCGTTGTCGAGCGTCAGGCGCGTGCGCTGCATGCCCTCGTGCGCGTCACGCGCGGCCGGGGACGTCGAGGTGGGGGCCGTACTCACCCCCCGACCCTAACGGCGGCGTCGTCCGTGGGCCGCGCGTCGGGCGGGGCCACGCGGGACCGGCACGACGATCTCCCGGCGTGGCCGGGCAGGGGCCGCGCCGCGGGCCACCACGACGAGCAGCGAGCCGGCTCCCAGCGCCGCCGCCACGGCCAGGGCGATCTCGAGGCGCGCCACCAGCGGGGACACGCCCTCCCCGGACACGTCGGTGGTGGCCGGGCGGGCGGTGGCGCCGGACCCGACGACGCCCAGCGGCCCGGTGATCGCCCCGTCGGCGGGGACCGAGACCGGGACGGGGAAGCCCGCGGAGCGGCCGCAGCCGTCGAGCACGGCCTCGCGCCGCACCCCGGCGACCTCGAGGGTCACCCGGTCGTGCGGGTCGGCCGACACGCACGAGGCCGTGGCGGTGACGACCGCGGTCACGACGATCGGCGGGGCGACGGGGGCCGCGGCCGGCGCGGCCCCCATCCCGACGGCGTCGGCCAGCGCCGGCACCCGCGGCAGCACGAGGGCGACGACCGCCATCGCCCCCAGGGCCAGCGCCACGAGCAGAGGGATGGACCGGGACGGACGACGTTCACTCTCGGCGGCCCGGGCGGTCGTCACGGGGAGACGCAGCGAGGCGGAACCCAGACGGTCCGCGGAGAGTGACACGGGTGAGATTCTGCACCCGCCACGCCGGACCCGATCGAGGGATCCCGCCCCGGTACCCAGAGCGACCGACTGGTACACCTCACGCTTTTCCCGACACCCCGTCCGGCGGCGTCGGTGCTCCGCCCGGGGGCGTCAGCTGAAGGCGTCGACCCCGGTGAGCTGCGCCGAGTACGCCCAGAGCGCCTCGGCGGTGTCGGGGTCGATCGCGTAGGGCATGACCCCGCTGCCGTACCCGCCGCGGGAGTCGGGCCCCTTCGAGGTGTCGACGGCGACCGCGACGTCGCAGTCCTCCAGGTACACCCCGGAGAGGTCGGCGAGCTGCGGGCTCGTCGCGGCCCAGGTCTCGGTGGCGGCGCCCTGCTCGGGGGTCTTGAACGACGACGCCGCCGGGCCGGGGTTGCCGGCCTCGTCGAGCCAGCCGAGCGCGACCATCTCCTCGCGCGGCAGGTGGCGCTGCAGCGGGGTCATGATCCCGCCGGGGTGCAGGGCGAAGGCCCGGACGCCCCGGGCGGCCAGGCCGACCGCGAACAGGACGTTGGCGGTCTTCGACTGCCCGTAGGCCTGCCACTTGTCGTACTCGCGGCGCTCGTAGTGGACGTCGTCGAGGTGCAGGCCCGAGAAGTGGTGGCCGCGCGAGGAGACCGAGACGACGCGGGCGTCGTCGGCCAGGGTCGGCACGAGACGGTTGACCAGGGCGAAGTGGCCGAGGTGGTTGGTGGCGAACTGGCGCTCCCACCCGGGGCCGACGCGCTCGAGCGGGGTCGCCATGACGCCCGCGTTGTCGATCAGCACGTCGACGCGGCGGCCGGAGCCGGTGAAGCGCTGCGCGAAGGCGGCCACGGAGTCGAGGTCGCCGAGGTCGAGGGCGTCGGTCTCCACGTTCCCGAGGCCGGTGAGCGCCTCGGCCGCGACCTCGGGCCGGCGGGCGGGGACGACGACGTGGGCGCCGACGGAGGTGAGGGCGCGGGTCGCCTCGAGGCCGAGCCCGGAGTAGCCGCCGGTGACGATCGCGAGGCGGCCGGAGAGGTCGAGTCCCGCCACGACGTCAGCGGCGGTGCTGGTCGCGCCGAACCCGGAACCGAGGGGCTGTTGCGGGGTCTGCTGCGTACTGGTCATGGGCTCGACGCTAGGAGTTCGAGCGCGCTCGAACGCAAGCGCGGTGCGAGCGTGTGCGATTCCTGCCGTCCAGTGTCAGCGAAGTGCCATCGCTGACGCTCAGCGGGAGCGGGCGGCGAGGAGGCGCCACAGGTGCGCCACCGACTCGGCCCCGCGCAGCAGCAACGGGAGCACCGCCCGCTCGTCGGGGGCGTGGATGCGGTCGGTGGGCAGCATGACGCCGAGGAACGCGAGCGGGGCGTCGAGCGCGGTGGTCAGCAGCGCCTCGGGGCCGCTGCCCCCCTCGCGCGCCGGCAGCACCTCGGTGCCCAGCGCGATGCCCATCGCCTCGCGGATCGAGGCGACGAGCGCCGAGTCGAGGTCGCAGATCAGCGGCGGCACCCCGGGCCCGCCGGTGGAGACCTCGGCGGTGATCCCGGCCGGGACGCGCTCGTTCACGAACTGCTCGACGAGGGCCTTGATGCGCGCCGGGTCCTGGTCGGCGACCAGCCGGAACGTCATCTTCAGCGTCGCGGAGTGCGGGACGATCGTCTTGTGGCCCGGCCCGTCGTAGCCGCCGTGCAGGCCGTTGACCTCGGCGGTGGGGCGGGCCCAGAGCCGCTCGTAGGTGCTCCACCCCTGCTCCCCCGCCGTCGCCGTCGCGCCCGCCGCGGGGCCCGCGAGCCACTCGGGCTCGTCGAACGGCAGCGCCGCCCACGCGACCCGCTCGCGCTCGGTGGCCTCGCGCACGTCGTCGTAGAACCCCGGGACGGCCACCCGGCCGGCCTCGTCGTGGAAGGCGGTGACGAGGCCGGCGAGCTCGGCCACCGGGTTGGGGACGGCGCCGCCGAACATGCCGGAGTGCAGGTCGACCGACGCGCCGCGGAAGACGACGTCGAGGTCGACGAGGCCGCGCATGCCGCAGCAGACGGTGGGGCTGTCCCGGTTGATCATGCCGGTGTCGGTCACGACGATCTCGTCGCACGCCAGGGCGTCGCCGTGCGCGTCGAGGAGCTCGGCGAGGTGCGCCGACCCCGACTCCTCCTCGCCCTCCACCAGCAGCTTCAGCGATACGGCGGGAGCGGTCGCGCCGGTCGCGGCGAGGTGGGCCCGGACCCCGAGCAGCACCATCGCGATGTGGCCCTTGTCGTCGGAGGCGCCGCGCCCGCGCAGCTCCTCCCCCACCACCTGCGGCTCGAACGGCGCGAAGCTCCAGCCGTCGGCGAGGTCGGCCGGCTGCACGTCGTGGTGGCCGTAGACGAGCACCGTCGGCGCGGCCGGGTCGGCCGCGGGCCAGTGCGCGTACACGGCCGGCAGGGCCGCCGTGTCGTCCCAGACCTCCACCGTCGGCCAGCCGTCCCGCCGGAGCGTGTCGGCCAGCCACGTCGCCGAGCGGGCGACGTCGTCGTGGTGGGCCGGGTCGGCGCTGATCGACGGGATGCGCAGCCACTCCGACAGCTCGGCGACGAAGGCGTCGGCGCGCGCCGCCACCTCGGCCTGCTCGGCGGTCCCGGACTGCGGCTCGAGCGTGCTGGTCACGCGCCCCACGCTAGCGCCGGAAGGTCGCCGGGATCTCGCGGCGCCGGGCCACCGCGACCACGGCGAGCAGGACGCCCATGATCACGGGCGTGTACCAGAAGCCCTCGCTCAGGAAGAAGAGCTGCGCCACGGTGGCGCCGACCATCAGCGCGACGAGGCAGGCGGCCGCCAGCCCGGCGAGGCGCGGGATCAGCAGGCCGAGGCCGCCCGCGACCTCGAGCACGCCGACGACGATCCGCAGCCACGGGGCCCCGAGGTCCTCGAAGATCTGGACGGCGTAGCTCTCGCCGACGAGCTTCGGGAAGCCGGAGCCGACGACGAACATCAGCCCGAGGAGCACCTGGAGCACCCAGAGCCCGATCGTGGCCGGCCGGCCCCGGGTCGACGTGGTGGAGGCGGGAGCGGCGGCAGTCGTGGTCATGGCGACGATCCTGCTGGTCAGCCGCTCTTGGTGTCAATACCATACTGGGTAGTTGTCTTTCGATACCGTGCACGGGATGTCGTCGTGGCCCACCATCGCCGGGGTGACCCCCTTCACGCGCCCGCCGGCCTTCACCACGCGCCCGACCCTCGAGGGCACCGTCGGCATGGCGGCGTCCACCCACTGGGCCGCCTCGGCGGTGGCGATGGGCGTGCTCGAGCGCGGGGGCAACGCCTTCGACGCCGCGGTGGCCGCGGGCTTCGTCCTGCAGGTGGTCGAACCGCACCTCAACGGCCCCGGCGGCGACCTGACCGCCGTCTTCGCCACCGCGGACGACCCGACGCCCCGGGTGCTGGACGGCCAGGGCCCGGCGCCCGCCGCGGCGTCGGCGGCCCGCTATCGCGACGAGGGCCTCGACCGGGTCCCCGGCGCGGGCGCCCTGGCCGCCGCGATCCCGGGCGCCACCGACGCCTGGCTCCTGCTGCTGCGCGACCACGGGACGTGGGAGGTGGGCGACGTCGTGTCCCCCGCGATCGGCTACGCCCGCGACGGCTTCCCCGCCGTCCCCCGGGTCGGGTCGACGATCGCCGCGGTGGCCGACCTGTTCACCGGGCACTGGCCCACCTCGGCCGCGCTCTGGCTCCCGTCCGGACGACCGCCCGCGCCCGGCGAGGTGCTCCGCAACCCCGCCTGGGCCGCGACGCTGGAGCGGCTCGCCGGCGCCGCGCAGGGCCCGACGAGGGAGGACCGCGTCGACGCCGTGCGCACGCAGTGGGCCGAGGGCTTCGTGGCCGAGGCGGTCGAGGCGTTCTGCGCCACGCCCCACCGGCACTCGTCGGGCACCGACCACGCCGGCGTCCTCACCGTCGCCGACTCCGCGGGCTGGCGGGCGTCGGTGACCGACGCCTTCGTCGGGACGTTCGCGGGCCACCGCGTGGCGAAGACGCCGGCGTGGGGGCAGGGCCCCGCGCTGCTGCAGATGCTGGCGCTGCTCGAGCCCCTCGACACCGTGGACCCGTCGACGGCCGAGGGTGCGCACGTGGTCCTGGAGGCGATCAAGCTCGCGCAGGCAGACCGCGAGGCGTGGTTCGGCGACGACTGCCCGGTCACGCTCGACGAGCTCCTCGACCCCGCCTACCTCGACGGGCGGCGGAGCCTGATCACCGACGGGGCCTCGTCGGAGGTCCGCCCGGGACGGGTGGGCGGCCGGGAGCCGCGGATGGCGGAGCTCGCCCTGGCGGGGGCCGCCCCGGCGGTCGGCGGGAGCTCGGCGGTGGGCGAGCCGACCGTGGAGCTGGCCGGCGAGCCCGGGGCGAGCGGAGCGACGGGAGAGCCACCGACGAGCTCGCACGGGGAGATGCGCGGCGACACCTGCCACGTCGACGTCGTCGACCGCCTCGGGAACATCGTCTCGGTCACCCCGTCGGGCGGGTGGCTGCAGTCGTCCCCGACGATCCCCGAGCTCGGGTTCGCGCTCGGCACGCGGTTGCAGATGACCTGGCTCGAGGAGGGACTGCCCTCGACGCTGACGCCGGGGCGCCGTCCGCGGACCACGCTGACCCCCACGCTCGTGCTCGACGACCGCGGGCCGGTCGCCGCGCTCGGGTCGCCCGGCGGCGACCAGCAGGACCAGTGGCAGCTGCTCTACCTGCTCCGCACCCTCGTCGGGGGCTGGGGCCCGCAGGCCGCGATCGACGCGCCCGCGCTGCACACCACGTCGTCCCCGGGCTCGTTCTGGCCGCGCGACCGCGAGCCGGGCGGTGCGACGGTCGAGGACCGGCTCGGCGCCGCGGTGATCGGCGGGCTCGAGCGGCGCGGGCACCGGGTGACCCGCGCCGGGGACTGGTCGCTCGGGCGGCTGTCCGCGGTGGGGATCGACCGCGACCGCGGGGTGCTGTGGGGCGCGGCGAACCCCCGCGGGATGCAGGGCTACGCCGTCGGCCGGTGATCGACTCTGGGACGCTGACCGGCATGGCCCTCTCGTCCCGCCGCTCCGCGGCGTTGCTCGCCGCCCCGCTGATCGGCGCGGGGGTGCTGCACTTCGCGGTGCCGGCGCCGTTCGACTCGATCGTGCCGTCGTGGATCCCGGGGTCCGCCCGGTTCTGGACCTATGCGAGCGGTGTCGCCGAGGTCCTCGTCGGGACCGCCGTGGCCGTGCCGCGCACCCGCCGGCTGGGGGCGACGGCCGCGGCCGGGCTGTTCCTCGCGGTCTACCCGGCCAACGTGCAGATGGCCTGGGACTGGCGTCGCGAGCCGTGGCCGTACCGGGCGATCGCCCTGGGACGGCTGCCCCTGCAGTACCCGATGATCACGCACGCCCTGCGGGTGCGCGCCGAGGCCTGAGGGCGGCTATCCGAGCAGGGCCGCCGGGTCGTGGCGGCGGACGAGGGCGGCGAAGCGGGCGTCGTCGTCGGGTTCCGGAGCGGCGGCCAGCAGGGCGGGGCCGGCGCCGTCCGCGTCGAGCACGATCCCGGTGACCACGCCGACCGCCTCGGGGCGGCAGCGGAAGGCCCACCACAGCTCCGGGTCGGGGTGGGCGCCCGCGAGCTGGTGCACCACGGCGTCGCCGGTCACCAGCGTCACGCCGCGGACGCCGGCCGCCCCGGGGGCGTCGGCGATCGTGTCGGGGCGCAGCGGGGACCGCACCGGGGCGCCGGAGTCGGTGACCACGCGGCGGACGCGGTCCCAGGACGCGCCGACGCCGGCGTGGACCAGGCCGTCGCGGCCGACCGTCACCTGGTCGACCCGGGAGAGCGACAGCGCGATCGCGGGCCGGCTGGTGCGGCTCGGGGGCTGGGCGGAGTGCGGGTCGAGCACCACCACCTCGGTGTCGTGCTCGGCGGCCCAGCGCAGGGTCGCGACGACGTCGCGGGTCCCGGTGGCACCGACCACCGCGACCAGGCGCGACGGCGGGCGGCCGAGGGAGGGGGCGCGCAGCAGCTCGACGGCGGCCCCGGTGGTGTAGGGCGGCTGCACCGGGCCGTCCACCAGGTCGCCGAGCTCGAGGGCGGCACGGGCCACCCGGCCGACGGCGCCCTTCGGGGGGCGCGGACCGATCGTCGTCACGCCCGGTGCATCGCCCCGGGAGCACGATTGGTTAGCCGAGAACCCGATCGGGGTCGTGTCGCCGACGGATCGTGGCGAGCCGGGCCTCGTCGCCCGCCGACCAGGCCGGCCGGCCGAACCGGACCGTGGTGTCCCACGGGTCGAGCACCACCTCGGTGACGACGCCGACCCGATCGGGTCGGACCCGGTGGGCCCACCACAGGTCCCGGTCCCCGCCGCCGGTCCCGAGGTGGTGGATCACGCCGTCGCCGGTGACCAGGGTGACCCCGCACCGGGTGAGCCCGTCGACGCCGTGCCCGACCGTGCCGCGGCGGCACAGCAGGTCGCTCGGCGCGGCCCGGTGGGCCTGCGCGACGCGGTGCACGGCCGGGAACGCGGCCCCGACCCCGGCGCGGACCGTCGCCCCGTCGGCGTCGAGCCGCACGCGGTCGACGCGGCTCAGCGAGATCGCCACCGTCGGGCGGTCCATCGCGTCCCGCCGCGGCCGTGCCCCCTGCGGGTCGACGACCACCACCGCCACCCCGTGCTCGCCGGCCCAGCGCAGCGTGGCCGCGACGTCGTCGGGCCCGGTGGCCCCGACGACGGCGAGCAGCCGCCGCTGCGACCACGGGCCCGGGTCGGGTGCCAGGTCCACCAGCGCGTCGGTCGTGTACGGCGCGTGGACCGGCCCGACCACCCACTCCTCGAGCTCCGCCGTCGCCCGGCCGGCGCGGAGCCACTGTCCGCGCCGGCCGACCGGCTCCCCCCTGTCGATCGTCATCGGCCCATCCGACTCTCCGTGATCCCCCCGCGGCCGCCCGGGTGAGAAGCCGTTGACGACAACGTAGAGACGGCACGGAGAGTGACACAAGAGTCAGAGCAGTAGGTGATCCGCTACCCGACGTCAGCGGAACGCTTACTATCCGTACTCGGACTAGCCGCGGGGCTTGATCACCGCGTTCGGCAGGGCGGGGGCGTGCAGCCGGGCCGTGGCGCCGTCGCGGCCGACGTACCCGACGACGCGGCCGTACCGCTCCTCCGGGTCGTCCTCCCACGCGGCGCGGAAGGCGACGACCTCGTCGTGGCTGCGGGCGACGAAGTTCCACCACATGACGATCTGCTCGCCGAAGGGGGTGCCCCCGAGCAGCAGCACCCGGGCCGGGACGTCGGCGGGGTTGGCCAGCTCGAGGCGCTCCCGGCCGGGGGCGAGGTAGGCGAGCTCGGCCGCCGCGACGGCCTCGCCGCCGAGGCGGACCTCCCCGGTGTCGACGAGGACGCCGTGCTCGAAGGCCGGGTCGACGTCGAGGGCGAGGGTGGCGTGCGGCTCGACGATCAGCTCGGCTCCCAGGAGCGGGGTGAACGTCTCGACCGGGCTGACGATGCCCGCGAGCTCGCCGAGGAAGACCCGCGCGGTGGCGCCGACCAGGTCGACGGCGTCGGGCGCGTGGTGCTCGAAGGCGCGGGGGGTGTCGCGGTGGGCGTCGGGGAGGGCGAGCCAGAGCTGCACCCCGTGCAGGGTCGCGGTGCCCGGGGTGGAGACCTCGGAGTGGCAGACCCCGTGCCCGCCGGTCATGAGGTTGAGCTCGCCGGGGCGGACGATCGCGTGCACGCCGTGGGAGTCGCGGTGCTCCACCTCGCCGGTGAACAGCCAGCTCGCGGTGGCCAGGCCGGTGTGCGGGTGCGGCGGGACGTCCATGCCGCCGGTGGCGGCCACGTCGTCGGGCCCGTAGTGGTCGACGAAGCACCACGCCCCGATCAGCGACCGGCTCCGCTGGGGCAGGGTCCGGCGCACCGTCATCGCCCGGGGCCCGCCGAGCGGGACCTCTCGCGGGGTGAGGATCTCGACGACGGGGCCCGGCTCCGTCCCGTCGCAGAGGACCTCGTCGGGGGCGGTCTCGGTGTTGCTCACGGGTCGATGATCCCCCTCGTCGCGGGCCCGGGCGAGGGGCGTCCGGGTCGCCCGCGGGTCACCGGATCTCCGGGTCGCCGTCGTCGAACCCGGTCTCGTCGGGCTCGGCCTCGTCGTCGGCCCAGGCCGTCCCGGGCGGGGAGCCGGCGTCGCCCTCGGGTTCGCGGACCTCGACCGGCACGCTCGCGACCAGGGCCCGCAGCCCCGCGGCGTCGAGGAGGTCGGCCGGGGTGACGGTGCGGTCGTCGCGGACGTAGTGCAGCGCCGCCCGGACCCGCTCGACCGGCGTGCCCGAGAGCGCCGACCACGCCAGCCGGTAGGCCGCCAGCTGCACCGACAGGGCCGGCATCTGCTCGGGGGCCGGCGGGGTCCCGGTCTTCCAGTCGACCACGGTGGCGCCGCCGTCGGGGTCGGTGAACACGGCGTCGATGCGACCGCGCACGAGGGTGCCCTCGACCTCGGTCTCGAACGGCACCTCGACCGCCACCGGGCTGCGGTTCGCCCAGGGGCTCGCCGAGAAGCGGTCCTGCAGCAGCGTGAGCTCGGCCGCCGCCTCCCCGTCGGTGTCGCCCACGGCGTCGTCGGCCGCGCCGGGCAGCTCGTCGAACTCGAGCAGCTCGGTGCGGGCGAACCAGCGCTCGACCCAGGCGTGGAACTCGGTGCCGCGCCGGGCCCGGGGATCGGGCGCGCGCGGGACGGGGCGCCGCAGCCGCCGGGCGAGCGCGTCGGGGTCGGCGGCGAGGTCGACGAGCTGGCTCACCGAGAGCTGCGGGGGCAGCAGCACGCGGGCGTGCCGCTCGCGGGCCGCGGCGCGCTCGGCGAGCAGGACGTCGACGTCGGCGACCCAGCCGTCGGGGTCGGGCTCGGGGTCGGGCGCGTCGTCGGTATCGGGCTCGTCGTGGTCCGCGGTGTCGGGCCCGGCCGCCTGCTCCCGGGCGGCCCGGACCAGCTCGGCGCCCTCCTCCACGGCCGCCCGGCGGGCGCCCAGCGGGTCGATCGGCCAGGCCTCGGCGCGCACCGTCTCGGCGAGCGGGTTCGCGGTGCCCTCCTCGGGCGGGTCGGCCCAGACGTCGACCACGGCGCCGCCGCCCGCGGCGAGCTCCCCGACCTCGGTGAGGAACTCCGAGGGCTCGCGCGGCGTCGCCCCGGACTCGGCCCACCGGTGCCCGGAGACCAGCAGGGTGTGCTCGGAGCGGGTCAGGGCGACGTAGAACAGGCGCCGCTCCTCGATCAGCCGGCGGTCGTCGAACGCCTGCTCGTGGCGCTCGAGCCGCTCGGTGAGCTCCTTGCGGTCCTCGGCGCCGTCGACGGACAGGGTCGGCAGGTCGGGCCGGTCGCCGCGGAGCTCGACGGGGAGCGACGGGATGGAGCGCAGCCACGACGCGGAGAGCTTCGGGCCGGGGAAGACCTTCGCGCACACGTGGGGCACGGCGACGATCTGCCACTCCAGCCCCTTGGCCGCGTGCACAGTCAGGATCTGCACGCGGGCCGCGCCGAGCGCCGGGTCGGCGCCGGCGGTGGAGTCGACCTCGCCCGGGGTCAGGCCGTCCTCGGCCTCCTCGGCGGCGTCGAGGTAGGACAGCAGCGCCGTCGGCGTCGCGGTGCCCCCGGAGGCCGCCGCGCCGCCGGAGAAGTCGGCGACCACGTCGGCGAACGCGTCGAGGTGCGCCCGCCCGGTCTCCCCGGGCCGCGCGACGGCCTCGACGTCGAGCAGCAGGGTCCGCTCGACGTCGGCGACGAGGTCGACCAGCGGCGCGGTGACCCGACGGCGCAGCCCGGCGAGCTCCCGGGCCAGGACGCGCAGCCGGGCGTAGCCGGCCGGCGAGTACCGCTCGGGCGGGCCCGGGTCGTCGAGCGCGTCGACCAGCCCCGCGCGCTCGGCGTGCTCTCCGGGCAGGGCGTCGACGACCGGGTCGGGCGCACCCGCGCTGGGCGCGGTGACCGACACGGGTGGGGCCGCGAGCTCCCGGGCCCGCCGCCACACGGCGGCGAGATCGGCGCCGCCGATGCGCCAGCGGGCCCCGGTGAGCAGCCGCACCGCCGCGCCGCCGGCGAGCGGGTCGACCACCAGGCGCAGCGCACTCACGAGGTCGCGCACCTCGGGCTCGTCGAGCAGCCCGCCGAGCCCGACCACCTCGACCGGCAGGCCGCGCGAGCGCAGGACGGCCGCGAGCTCGCTCATGTCGGCCCGTCGCCGCACCAGCACCGCGCTGGTGGGTGCCGGGTCGCCCGCGTCGAGGGCCGCCCGCCAGCGGTCGGCGACCGCGTCGGCGAGCCACTCCCGCTCCGCGACGACGTCGGGGTGCAGGGCGACCCGGACGTCGCCCGGCGCGGCGCCCGCGAAGGCGCGCAGCTCCCCGACCCCGGCCATCGCCTGCGGGTCGCGCAGCGGCCCGACGATCCCGTTGGCCAGGTCGAGCACCTCGGGCGGGTTGCGGAAGCTCGTGAGCAGTCCGAAGCGCCGGGCCGCGACCCACTCGCCGTCGGCGTCGGGCCGCGGGAAGTCGGTGACGAAGCGCGGCAGGTTCGCCGCGCTCGCGCCGCGCCAGCCGTAGATCGACTGGAACGGGTCGCCGACCGCGGTGACCGCCGTCTGCTCGTCCCCGGCGAACAGCGCGCGCAGCATGATGCGCTGCGCGTGCCCGGTGTCCTGGTACTCGTCGAGCAGCACCGCGCGGAACATCCCGCGCTCGGCCTGGCCGACCTCGGGGTGGCCGTCGGCGAGCCGGGCCGCGGCGGCCATCTGGTCGGCGAAGTCGAGGCAGCGCTCTGCCCGCTTGCGCTCGGCGAGCTCGGCGACCAGGGGCAGGAGCGCGGCCCGGAAGCGCTGGCGCTCCACGATCTCGACGAGCTTCTGCGGCAGCGGCCTGCGCTGACCCTTCGCGGGCGGCGCGGACTCGATCGCGCGGCAGAGCCGCTCGGTGTGCTCGCGGAGCACCTCGGGGTCGGCCAGGTGCTCCCCGAGCTCGCCCGCGAGCGCGAGGACGTACTGGGTCACCGTCGTCGGCACGAGCGGGGTGTCGAGGTCGCGGGTCCAGGAGGACACCACGCGGTGGGCGAGCTGCCACGACGCCGTGGGCGAGAGCAGCCGGGCCCCCGGGTCGGTGGGCAGGCGCAGGCCGTGCTCGGCGAGCAGGCGCCCCGCGTAGGCGTGGTAGGTCGACACCGTCGGCTCGAGCGTGCGCACCAGCACCCGGCGCTCACCGGTCGGGTCGAGCTCGTCGAGCAGCGGGTCGCCCGCGAGGCGGCGGAGCCGCTTGCGGATGCGGTCGGCCAGCTGCCCGGCCGCCTTGCGGGTGAAGGTCAGGCCGAGCACCTGGTCGGGTGTGACGATCCCGTTGGCGACGAGCCAGACCACGCGGGCCGCCATGGTCTCGGTCTTGCCCGAGCCCGCGCCCGCGGTGACCAGCGCCGAGGCGAACGGGGCCGCGACCACCTCGGCCTGCTCGACGGTCGGCCGACGGAGCCCGAGCCGTTCGGCGAGCTCGACGGGGTCGATCTGCGCGCCGACGGGCGTGTCGAGGGTGGTCACGGCACCTGCCTCCCCGAGGCGTGCACGGGGCACGCGGTGCGGACCGGGCAGCGCGGGCAGGAGTCGTTCTCCTGCCCGACGAACCCGGGTCCCTGTGTCAGCCGGGCCGCGGTGGCGACCTGGTCGCGCCAGTGCTCGACGTCCTCGGCCTCCAGCGGCGTCTGGGTCCGGGACTTCGCCGGCGCCCCGTCGCGCTGGAGGTAGATCAGCCGCGCCCCGCCCGGCACGCTCCGCGCCGGGGAGGCCTGGGCGTCGTCGGGCCCGCCGAGGCGCTCGGCGAACGCCCCGAGCGCCACCGCGAGCTGGTAGACCGCGAGCTGCGGGTGCTCCTGTGCCTTCGCCGCGCTGACCGGCGTCTTCCCCGTCTTGACGTCGACGATCACCGGCCGCCCGGAGTCGTCGACCTCGAGCCGGTCGACCCGGCCGCGGATCGCGACGTCCTGCTCCAGCCGCGCGGTGACCGACTCCTCCACCGCGACCTCGGTCAGCTCCTTCCGCGACGCGTCGCGCCAGGAGAGGAACGAGCGCAGCATCGAGCGGCAGTTCGCCAGCTCCCGGCGCGAGAACCACGGCGCCCCCGCGTCGACCGAGGCCCACGCGACGTCGAGCGCCTCGTCGAGCTCCCGCTCCCCCGCGCCCTCGGCGGCGCGCTGGACCAGCGCGTGCACCAGCGACCCGGTGACCGAGGCCAGGGAGTCGGAGTCGTCGCCGCCGTGGGCCTGCAGCGCCCAGCGCAGCGGGCAGGTCAGGATCGTCTCGACCGCGCTCGGGCTGACCGTCACCGCCGACCCGGACGGGCGCAGCGGCTCGGTGCTCGACACCTCGAGCAGGCCGTACCAGTCGTCGGGATCGGCGCCCGCGACGCCGGCGTCGGCCAGCCGGGCGAGCTGGCGGGCGGCGCGGCGACGGCGGGCGGGCTCGGTGTCGGCGTCGGTCACCGCGCGCCGCAGGTCGCCGACCAGCTCGGCGAGCACCAGCGAGCGCCGGGGCCGGGTGCGCGGGCGGGGCGCGTCGGGGTCGGCGCGGGCGGGGGCGACGTCGTCGAGGAAGCGCGACGGCGTCACGTCCTCGGCCTCGAGCGCCCCGACGTGCACCGCGGTGCGGGCCCGGGAGAGCGCCACCGCGAACAGGCGCCGCTCCTCGTCGAGCAGCGGGATGCGGGTGGACAGCGCCGGGTCGTCGGGGACGCCGGCGAGCACGTCGACCATCCGCTCGACGCCGAGCAGGGTGCCGCGACGCCGCAGGTCGGGCCACACCCCCTCCTGCACGTCGGGGACCACGACGACGTCCCACTCTCGCCCCCGGGCCGAGTGCGCGGTGAGCAGGGCGACCGCCTCGCCGTCGGGGGCGCGGGGCGCGAGGGTGTCGGTGCGGATCCGCTGGTCGTCCACCTGGTCGACGAAGCCCGCGACGGTCCCCCCGGGCAGGTCCTCGACGAACCGGCCGGCGCGCTCGACGAGCGCCACGACGGCGTCGAGGTCGCGGTCGGCCTGCGCGCCGAGCACCCCGCCGCGCTCGCTGGTGGCGACCCAGCGCTGCTGCAGCCGGCTCGCCGACCACACGGCCCAGACCACGTCGGGCACGCTCTCCCCGGCTCGGATCGCCCCCACCGCGGTGGCGAGCAGCCGGGCGATCCGGCGCAGCGGCGCCGTGTCGGTGTCGGGCAGCAGCGTCAGCCGGTCGGGCCGGCCGGCGAGGTGGTCGAGCAGGACGTCGACGATCAGCTCGTCGCTGGAGCGGTCGGTGCCGCCGCCGCCCGCCTCGTGCAGGCGCAGCAGTCCGCGGCGCAGCCGGCGCAGCCCCAGCGGCTCGGCGCCCCCGAGCGGGGAGACCAGGAGCCCGAGGGCGGTGTCGACGTCGAGGGTCTCGACGGCCGGGGCGGTGGCGGCCCGCGCGGCGGCCCGCAGGAGGGTGAGCAGGGGCGCGACGGCGGGCAGGGCGGCCAGCGGGGTGTCGTCGGCCGGGACCGCGAGCGGCACCCCGGCGGCGAGCAGGGCCCGCCGCAGCGGGGGCAGCGACAGCGGCACCGACCGCACGAGGACGGCCAGCCGCGACCACGGCACCCCGTCGACCAGGTGGGCCCGACGCAGCGTGTCTGCCACCCAGGCCGCCTGGTGGCCCGGCGTGGCGAAGACCGACACGTCGGCCGCGCCCGCCTCCTCGTCCTCCCCCGGCGGGCCGATCCGCGTGCGGGCGGGGCCGGTGCCCCGCAGCGGCTCGACGACCCGCGCGACCGCGGCCCGCACGGCCGGCGACCCGCGGTGGTCGACGTGGAGAACCGCGGTGGACCGCCCGCCCGGGTCGGCGTCGCGCAGCAGCTCGGGGGCCGCGCCCCGGAACCCGAGCACCGACGAGTCGGGATCCCCGGCCAGGACCCAGGCGTCGGCCGTGCCGCCGAGCACGCGCACCAGCTCGAGCTGCTGGGGGTCCATGTCCTGCGCGTCGTCGACGACGAGGTGGCGCACCGCGGCCCGTTCGGCCTCGAGCAGCCCCGGGTCACTGGCGAACGCGTCGAGCACCGCCGCGACGAGCTCCGCGGCGTCGAGCGGCGGCGCCGAGGCCAGCGGGTTGGCCGACCCGGCGGCCGCGCGCAGCAGCGTGACCTCCTCGAAGGTCTGGTAGAAGCGCGCCGCGGCGACCCAGACCGCCACGTCGTGTTCCTTGCCCAGGGCCCGCAGCTCCCGGGGCCCGAGCCCGCGCTCGGCCGCCCGCAGGAGCAGGTCGCGCACCTCGCCGGCGAAGGCGGGCGCCTCGAGCGCGGGCTGCAGGCGGGCGGGCCACCCCGACCCGCGGCCGTAGCCCGCGGCCTCCCCGGCCAGCAGGTCGCGCACCATCGCGTCCTGCTGCGCGCCGGGCAGCAGCCGCGGCGGGGCCTCGTCGCGCCGCGCGGCGTGCCGGCGCAGGACCGCGAACGCGTAGGAGTGCACGCTGCGCACCAGCGGCTCGCGCGCGGCGCCGAGCGACCCGCCCGGCTCCCCCGCCAGGACCCGCCGCCGGGCCGAGATCCGCTCGCGCAGCGCCGCCGCGGACCGGCGGTCCCCGACCAGGACGAGCGAGGACGCCTCGGGATCCGCGTGCAGGAGGCGGGCGACCCGCTCGGCCAGCAGGGTGGTCTTCCCCGTGCCCGGCCCGCCCAGCACCCGCAGGAACCCGGCGCGGTGCTCCAGCACGCGCCGCGAACCCTCGTCGAGCCGGAGATCCGAGGGCACGCGCGTCGCCGCCCGCAGCAGCCGCGGGGCGGGGGCCGCGCCGGGGATCGTCATGCTCCCGAGGGAACCACGACCCCCCGACAGCCTCGACCCGCGGGCCCGGAGGCGCAGGACTCAGCGGCGGGGCAGCACCCCGGTCGACCACAGCGCCACCGCGATCGGCACGGGCTGGGCGAACAGCCGCAGGAACCGCATGCGGTCGGAGTTCAGGCCCAGTCCGTCGCGGCGGTGGCGCCACTGGGCGATGTTGCCCGGGAAGACGGCCGCGAAGAAGACGGCGGCGATGGTCCCGATCTTCACGCGCTCCTTCGGGAAGAGGACCAGCGCGGAACCGAGGGCGACCTCGGCGCACCCCGAGATGACGACGGTGTCGTCGACGTCGAGCGGCACGAAGTCGGGCACCTGGGCGCGGAACCCCTTCCGCGCGAAGGTCAGGTGGCTGAGACCGGCGGCGGCCAGGAAGGTGCCGAGGCCGACGCGCGCGAGGTCCTGCAGCGGGGACGTGGGCCGCTCGGGTGCGGTGCTCATGCCCGGTACATGCCCCGGGTGCCGGTCGGCGCACACTTGGCTGCGTGGACGAGGCACGCCACGAGCGGATCCGGGAGATCGTCGCGTCGATCCCGGAGGGCACCTGGTGCAGCTACGGCGACGTCGCGGCCGCGGCGGGCGAACGCTCCGCGCGGGTCGTCGGGACGGTCCTGTCCACCGACGGCGCCGACGTCCCGTGGCACCGCGTGCTGCGGACCACGGGCACCCCGGCCCCGCACATCGCGGTCGAGCAAATCCGCCGGCTGACCGCCGAGGGCGTCGTCGTGGTGGACGCGCGGGCGGCGCGGAGCCAGCGGCACGTCTTCGAGGGAGCCCTCACGCACCCCGCGGACGCCCCGGACGGTGCGTGAGGGCTCCCTCGACCCGATCGGACCGACGGGCGACTCAGCCGACCGGCTCCGCCGGGGACGGCCGCCACAACTCGAGCGCCCACGTCGCGATCCCGACGAGCGCCACCACCGCGCCCAGCGCGCACACGCCGGGCCAGCCGACGGTGGCGTAGAGGGCCGAGGTCAGCGCCGACGCGAGCGCGCCGCCGATGAACGCCGAGACGAGGAACGCGCTGGTCACGCGGCTGCGCGCGTCGGGGCGGCGGCGGTAGATGGCGTGCTGGTGGGAGATCTGCAGGAGCTGCTGCGCGAGGTCCAGCACGACGATGCCCGCGATCAGCGGCACGAGCGCGGACCCGCCGAGCGCGAGGAGGCCCCAGCTCACCAGCAGCAGGCCCAGCCCGATCGTCACCACCCGGCGGCCGTGCCCCCGGTCGGCGAACCGGCCCGCCCAGATCGCGGCGAGCGCCCCGGCCAGGCCCGCGAGCCCGAACAGCCCGATGACCCCGGTGCCGTAGGAGTACGGCGGGGCGGCGAGCAGGAACGACAGCGCCGTCCAGAGGATGGTGAAGCACCCGAACCCGACCCCGCCGAGGACCATCCGCCGGCGGACCAGCGAGTCCTCGCGGACGATCGTCAGGACCGAGCGGAGCAGCGTCGGGTAGCCCGCGGCGGCGGCGACCGGCACGCGCGGCAGGGCGAGGCGCACCCCGCCCGCGAGCACCACCATCACCACGGCGGCGAGCACGAACACGAGCCGCCAGCCGCCGATCTCGGCGACGAACCCGGCCACGGTGCGGGCGAGCAGGATCCCGACGAGCAGCCCGCTCATCACGCTGCCGACCACCGAGCCGCGCGACTCGTCGCTCGCGAGCGACGCCGCCATCGGCACGACGATCTGCGCGACCGCGCTGGTCACGGCCACCACGGCGACGGCGGCGAGCAGCACCCCGAACGACGGTGCGGCCGCGGCACCGAGCAGCAGGACCCCGCTCACGAGCAGCAGGGTGCTGACGAGGCGGCGCCGCTCCAGGATGTCGCCCGCGGGGACGAGCAGCGCGAGCGCGACGGCGTAACCGATCTGCGAGGCGGTGACCAGGTAGCCGGCCGTCCCCTCGGCCACCCCGAACGCCTGCGCCACCACCGGGAGCAGCGGCTGGGCGTAGTAGATGTTCGCGACCGCCGCGCCGCACACGATCGCGAGCAGGACGACGGTCGGTCGGCCGAGGTGGGTCGGCGGGGCCTCCGCCTGGGCGCTCATCGTTGGCCACCCTAAGCAGTGGGCGTCGTCAGGGCGCGCGATCGCGGGGGACGTCACCGATGCTGTCGGCGGCTCCCGCCGTGCCAGTCCTCGACGAGCCCGACCTCACCGGCCGCCACCCCGTAGGCCGGGAGCTGCGGGCGCTCGCGCAGGCTGCGCTTGAGCTCGGCGAAGCCCGGGAAGCTCGCGAGCCCCACCACGTGGTCCCACAGCTCCTCCGCCTGCTCCTCCGACGGCCGCCGGCTGATCACCGGGCCGAAGAAGGCGAGCCCGTCGGGCGGGGAGATCTGCATCAGCGGGGTCCCGACGTCCTTCCCGACGAGGCCGAGCGCCTCGTCGGTCTCCGCCTGGATCGTCGCGTCGTGGCGGTCGTCGTCGAGCGCCTCCGCCAGCTCGGCGGGCAGGCCGGCGCGCTCGAGCACCGGCACGACGAAGTCGCGGGTCCCGCGCTGCTCCCGCTCGCTGCTGTGCTCCGGCACCTCCCCCTGCTCGAACACCGCGTCCCCGAGGACCTCGTAGAAGCGGCCGACCGCCTCGTCGCCGTGGGCCTCGCGCACCGCCGCGCACACCCGCAGCAGCCGCAGCCCGGCGGTGTGCCCGGCCTCGTACTCGGGCGGGAACTGCGCGGCGTAGTCGACGTGGGCGTTGAGCAGCCGCAGCGAGATGAACCGCCACTCGACCGTCAGGTCCCGGCGGCGGGCGACCGTCCGGACCCAGCCGCTGGTGAGCCAGCAGTACGGGCAGACCGGGTCGAACCAGTAGCGGACGTCGGGCGTCTCGACCATGCGCTCAGGCTAGGCGCTCCGCGTAGGCCGCCACGTGCCGCGCGGCGACCGCGTCCCAGGTGTGCGACGCCGCGAGCGCCCGGCCCACCGTCGTCCGCGCCGGCCCGGACGGGTCGTCCCCGCCGAGCACGGCCCGCAGCTCGGCCGCGTAGGCGTCGGCGAACTCATCCCCGTCGGCGGCGAACCGCACCGCGCCCGCGAACACCTCGCGCAGCACCGGGAGGTCCCGCGCGACGACCGGCACGCCCGCCGCGAGGGCCTCCATCGCGGCGAGCCCGAACCCCTCCTTCGTCGACGGGAACGCGAAGGCCGCCGCGCCCGCGACCAGGCCGGGCAGGGCATCGTCGGGAACGGGTCCGAGCACCACCGGCTCGACCCCCAGCGACGCGGCGAGGGCGAACACCTCGTCGCGGTAGCCGCGGTAGTCGAAGAGGGTGTCGCCGCCGGCGACCACCAGCGGGGCCTCGATCGACGCCATCGCCCGGACCAGGTCGAGCGTCCCCTTGCGCGGCTCGATCCCGCCGACGGAGAGCACGTAGCGCCCGTACCGCTCCCGCCACGGCGCCCCCGCGCCACCCGCCTCCGCGGCGGCGAAGCGCGCGGCGTCCACCCCGTTCCCGACGACCGGCGCGGTCCGGCCCCAGCCCGCGTGCACCTCCGCGGCGACGGCGTCGGAGACGCACAGCAGCTGCGCGGGCTCGACGAGGGCGCGCTCGTGGCAGGCGACCAACGACGGCGTCGTGAACCGGTCGAGGTGGTGCACCGTCCGGACGAGGCCCGCGTAGCCGTGCGCCGCGCCCTCGGCGTTGGCGGTCAGGCAGTCCTGGGCGTGCCGGACGTCGGCGGGGCCGGCGTCGGCGAGCGCGCCGCTCAGCAGCGCGATCGAGCGCAGGATGCGGTCGCCGACCGACTCGCCCTCGATCTCGGGCACCGGGACCAACCGCACGGGCACCTCGACGGACCGGAAGAACGAATCGTCCCCGCCGCGCGCCAGCGCCCACACCTGCACGTCGTGGCCCAGGCGCTGCAGGGCCTCCGCGAGGGCGAGCGTGTGCACCACGCCGCCGCGGGGCTTCGTCGAATAGGTGGACAGGCGGATCAGCATCGATAGGCCGCGGGTCGGCGCTCGTCGAGGTGGTGCAGGACGGCGCGGGCCGCGTCGACCATCGCGCAGGGGTCGACCTCGGCGACGGCGAGCCCGCCCTTCGACCACGTGCGCGCGAGGATCTCCCCGCCGGGCCCCACCACCTTGGCGCGGCCGAGGAAGTGCAGCGCCCCGGAGCGCCCGCTCTGGTTCGCCGAGGCCAGCAGCACCTGGTTCTCGGCGGCGCGGGACTGGTCGTAGAGGTCGAACAGCCGCGCCTGCCGGTCCTGGGCCATCCGCGGCGCGCGGTTGGTCAGCGAGGTCGGCCACGCGGAGAGGCAGCCGACGATCGTCGCGCCGTCCATGGCGAGGGAGCGGGCCGCCTCGGGGAACGTCTTGTCGTGGTCGATGAGCATCCCGAGCCGGCCGACCGGGGTGTCGAACGCGGCGAACCCGCGGCCGGCGGTGAACAGCGAGGCCACGCCGGCCGGGTGGTGCACCTTGCGGTGCCGGCCGAGGATGCCGTCGCCGCAGAGCGCGACCGCGGCGTTGTAGCGCTCGCCGTCGGGCCCCGCCTCGCAGTAGCCGAGGCAGACGACCATCTCGGCGGCGAGGTCGATGACCGAGCGGACCTCGTCGCCGTTGGGTTCCAGCGCCGGCGGCAGGTCGACCTCGTCGGCGTCGGTGGGCCGGAGGTCGGTGACGTAGCCGCCGAGGGCACCGTCGGGCAGGACCAGCATCCCGACCCCGGCCTCCCGCGCGTGGGCGATGATCACGCCGATCCGCTCGAGGTCGAAGGCGAGGTCGCGGGTGAAGTGGGCCGCCGCGGCGGCGATGCGGAGCACTAGGCCGGCACCGGGGCGTAGCTCCCCTGACGCCGGTCGCGCAGGTGGCCCATGAAGCGCCGGGCGGAGTCGACCGCGTCGTCGACGTCGATCGAGGCGACGGCGAGCCCCGCCTCGGTCCCGGTGGTGGCGAGCACCTCGCCGCCCGGGTCGACGATCTTCGCGCTGGCGACGAGCCGCATGCTGCCGAACTCGCCGGCCTGGTTCGCCGAGACCCAGACGATCTGGTTCTCCAGCGCGCGGGCGCGGTCGAAGAGGTCGAAGCGGCGGGTCCAGCGGTCGTCGGCGAGCACGGGCGCGGCGTTGGTGCGCGAGGACGGCCAGGCCGACATGCACACGACGACCCGCGCCCCGTCGACGGCGAGGGCCCGCGCGGCCTCGGGGAAGGCCTTGTCGTAGCAGATCATCATGCCCATGCGGCCGATCGGAGTGTCGAAGGCGGCGAAGCGGTCGCCCGCGGCGTACGAGTAGTGCTCGCTGAGCGGCTGGTGGACCTTGCGATGCCGCCCGAGCACGCCGTCGCCGGTGACCGCGACGCAGCTGTTGTAGGGCAGCCCGCCCGACGCGTCGTCGCCCCGCTCGCAGTACCCCGCCGTGACGACGAGGTCGCCGGCCAGGTCGATCAGCCGCCGGATCTCCGGGCCGTCCCCGTCGAGCTGGGGCGGGGAGTCGTCGTGATCGCCGTCGAGGGACGAGAGGTACCCGCCCAGGGCGGCCTCCGGCAGGGCCAGCAGGTCGGCCCCCGCCTCGCGGGCCCGGCCGACGAGCTTCTCGATGCGCCGGAAGTCCTCGTCCAGGTCGCGGACGAAGCCCTCGGCGGCGGCGGCGAAGGTGACGGTCATGAGGGGGTCCTCTCGGGGGCGGCCGGGCCGAGCCCGGTCACGGGGCCGACGACGGCGGTCGTCGTCTCCCCGTCGGGCCAGCGCAGGGCCACGCCGGGCACGTCGGTGAGCTCTCCGCACTCCGCGCCGACGGCGGGTCCGGCGTCGGGCAGCGGAGCGCCGGGCTCGTCGGTGGTGAGCAGCGCGAAGCCGGGGAAGCAGGTGAACCAGTCGGCCACCGCGACGTCGGGGCGCGGCACGGACGCGACGTCGAGGACCGCGCCGGTGCCGCTGGCCTCGGCGAGCATGCCGAGGGTCCCGACGAGGCCCGCCATGCTCACGTCCTTCGCGGCGGCCGGGCGGTACCGGGCATCCGGACCGATCGCGTTCACCATCGCGCGGAGGCCCTCCGGGCGGCGGCGCGACGTGGTGTCGAACTGCCGGCCCGTGTAGCCGGGGCGCCAGGCGCCGTCGAGGTCGGCGGTGAGCCGCACGCGGTGCCCGACCCGCCCTCCGCCGGCGGGGACGGGCGTCGGGGTGATCCCGAGCGCGGTGACCGCGAGCGAGGCGGGGACGTCGACGGTGGTGTGGCCGCCGAGCACCGGCACGCCGTAGGCGTCCGCGGCGGCGCGCAGCCCACGCAGCACGTGCGCGACGGACGCGGTGTCCCGGCCGCCGACGGCGTCGAGCAGGCCGACCGGACGGGCACCCATCGCGGCGAGGTCGTTGACGTTGACGAGCACGCCGCACCAGCCGGCCCACTCGGGGTCGCGCTCCACCATCGCGGGCAGGATCGCGTCGCAGGCGGCGATCACGTCGCTGCCCGGCACGGGGGCGCCGTCGTCGCCGACGAACCCGGCCGGGCCGAGGCCCGCGACGAGCTCGCCGAGCGGGGCCTTCGTGGCGTCGACGAGGCGCTGGATGCGGTCCATCGGGTGGCGCATCCGCAGGTGCGGCACCGCCGGGGCGCCGGGCACCGACACCGGTCGCACGGTGTCCCAGCCGAGGCGGGTGAACAGCGGGCCGTTCGCGGCCTGCACGTCGGCCTCGAAGCGCAGCACGCCCGCGGCCTCGGCGCGCGCGACGGCGGCGCGGATCAGGGCGGCGCCGACGCGCACCCCGGCCCGACGACGACCGCCGACGCCCACCGCGAGCCGGCTGCCGGTCCACCAGCCGAGGTCGGGCTCGCCGGGCCGGGCGGGCCCGAGCCGGACGCCACCGAGCGGGGTGCCGTCGGCGTCGCGGGCGAGCAGGACGATCGCGCGGGGGTCGGTGTCGGTGTCGTCCGCGTCGCTGCGGGAGTGCCCGAACAGCCCCTGCTCCTCGACGAACACCGCTCGACGGAGGGCGCGGTGGGCGACGACGTCGGGGTGGGTCGCGTCGGCGGCCGGGGCCTCGCCGATGGTGAGCTCGCGGGGAGCCGGTCGGCGGACGAGGCCGCCGAGGATCTCCTCGGCGGCACCGAGCGCGGTCCGGGTGCGGGCGGGCTGCGGAACGATCAGGGGTGGGAACGACTCGTCCGTGAGCGACATGAGTCAGCCCCCCGCCGCGGAGAGTGCGCTGCAGGCGCCGCACGCCGCACATCCGGCGGCCTGGTCGGAGCCGCGCATCCCGGCCGCCTTCAGCTCCTTCGCGACGCGGGCGGTGACGTCGGCGAGCAGGGCCGGGTCGGGCGCGGGGTCGCCGTCGGCGAACGCGAGCGTGCCGGGGATGGGGCGGTAGGGGACGACGAAGGGGTAGACGCCCGCGTCGATGAGCTGCGCCGCGCCGGCGACGAGTTCGTCGGGGTCCTCGCCGAGGCCGACGATGAGGTAGGTCGAGACGGCGTTGCGCCCGAAGAGCCGGACGCTCTCGCGCCAGGCCGTCCAGTACTGCTCGAGCGGCACGCTCGCCTTGCCCGGCATCCACCGGGCGCGCACGGCGTCGTCGAGCGACTCGACGTGGATGCCGATCGCGTCGGCGCCGGCGTCGCGGAGGACGGCCAGGGCTTCCAGATCAGAGGGGGCCGGCGGCTCGCACTGCACCTGGATCGGCAGGCCGGGAACGGCCGCGCGCACCGCCGCGGTGCACCGGGCGAGGTGGCGGGCGCCGCGGTCGCGGCCGTTGGAGGTGCCGGTGGTCATCACCATCTGGCGGACGCCGTCGAGGCGGACCGCGGCCTCGGCGACCTCGGCGAGCTGCGCCGGGGTCTTCACGGCGGTCGTCGCGCCGCTGCGCAGGGACTGCTCGATGGCGCAGAAGCGGCACCGGTCGGCCTCGTCGTAGCGGACGCAGGTCTGGACGACGGTCGTCGCGAGCACGTCGTTCCCGTGCAGGCGGGCGATCTGCTCGTAGCGCACGCCGTCGGCGGTGGTGAGGTCGTAGAAGGCGGGCCGGTCGACCGTGTCGACGGCGACGCCGAGGTCGGTGATCCCGCCGTCGGGCCCGCTGCGGACCAGGCGGCCGTCGCGCAGCCGGTAGGGGCTCGCCGGGTCGATCGGCAGGGTGGTCTTCAGCCCGTCGACGAGCACGTGCCCGTCGTCGGAGGGGCCGGCGCCGCCGGGGCGGCGCAGCGGAATGGTGGCGCCGAGGTCGACAGCGATACCGCGGACGGCCATCTCGGAACGGATATCGACTGTCAAGGGAAAGGTGCCTCCTTCGATGTGGGCAGAGCCCTCGTGAGCACTTTCCGGGGCCATGACCCCGGAAAGTGCTCACAGGTGCTCACAACTGGTAGGTGGAATTGATGATCGCGCCCTTGCGCGCGTAGTGGATGAGCGCGTCCTGGACGTCGAGCGGGTGCGTCGGGATGACGCCCTCGATGAGGTCCTCCTCGCGGGCACCGTGCAGCGACAGCCCGAAGCGGCAGCAGTAGGCCTTGCCGCCCTCGCTGATGAAGGTCTTCAGCTGGTCGTTGATGTTGTGCTCGCCGGGGAAGGCGGAGGTGCCCGTGGTGGGGAACCCGCGGGTGGCCAGGCAGTTCAGCGAGCCCGGGCCGTAGAAGTAGATCGCGGTCTCGAAGCCCTTGCGCAGCGCCCGCGTGGCCTGCAGGACGGCGACGAAGCTGACCGACGACTCGTGCGCGATGCCGTGCACGAGGGTGAAGTAGGTCTCGCCGTTCTCGGCCTGCAGGTCGGGGAAGACCTTGGTGCCGCCGTAGATGTTCGAGCCCTCGGGCAGCGAGGGGTGCGGGATCTCCTCGAGGCTCTTCTGCTCGACGTCGGACAGTTCGGCCGTGGTCATGACGTGTCTCCTTCGAGGACGCGGTGGAGGCCCGGCGTCGGGGTCGACCCGGCCTCGTGGTGCTGAAGCCTCACAACGGGCGATGACGCTTCCGTTTCCCCGTGACTACGAGCGCGTCACCGAATGACTCTCCCGTGACGGGGACATTTCGAAACATCCGGCAATGTCGCGGCAGTCAGACCGAAATCGTTCCGCAACGAACGGCTCGGACTCTGATCACTCGGAACCGAGGGCCACGCGATGTGTCCCGCCCGGCTGAGAGGAACGACCGGCCATGACCGTCACGCCCCTGCGCGGCACCCGCACCGGATTCGGTGGCGACCTCGACGGGACGCACCGCCCCGTGATCGTCGTGGGGGGCGGGCAGGCCGGTCTGTCGATGAGCCGCTGCCTGAGCCGGGTGGGGATCGACCACCTCGTGCTCGAGCGCGACGAGATCGGCCACTCCTGGAAGGCGTTCCGCTGGGACACGTTCTGCCTGGTGACGCCGAACTGGCAGTGCCGGCTCCCCGACTTCCCCTACGGCGAGGGCGGCTACGGCGGCACCGACCCGCACGGCTTCATGGTCCGCACGGAGATCATCGACTACCTCGAGGCCTACCGGGCGTTCGTCGACCCGCCGCTGCACGAGGGCGTCGGGGTGACCCGCGTGTCGCGCGACGACCACGGGACCTACGTGCTGGAGACGACGGCCGGGCGCCTCACCGCCGACCAGGTCGTCATCGCCACCGGCGGCTACCACACCCCGATCACCCCGCCGCTGTCCGAGCCGCTGCCCTCGTCGATCACGCAGGTGCAGTCGCACCACTACAAGAACGGCTCGCAGCTCCCGCCGGGCGAGGTCCTGGTGGTCGGGTCGGGCCAGTCGGGCGCGCAGATCGCGGAGGACCTGCACCTCGAGGGCCGGAAGGTGCACCTCGTCGTCGGGAACGCCCCGCGCGTCGCGCGGTTCTATCGCGGGCGCGACGTCACCGACTGGCTCGACGACCTCGGCTACTACCGGATGCCCGTCACCGAGCACCCCCGCCGCGAGGCCGTGCGCGCCCAGGCCAACCACTACGTGACCGGCCGCGACGGCGGGCGCGACATCGACCTGCGCGCGCACGCCCGCGACGGGATGCGCCTCTACGGGATGATGACCGACCACCGCGACGGCGTGCTGCACTTCGCCCCCGACCTCACCGGGAACCTCGACCACGCCGACGAGGTGTCGGAGTCGATCAAGGACACGATCGACAAGCACATCGCGGCCAAGCAGATCGACGCCCCGGTCGAGGACCGCTACACCCCGGTGTGGCACTCGGAGTCCGACCCCACCGAGCTCCGCCTCGCCGACTCCGGGATCACCTCGGTGGTCTGGTGCATCGGCTTCCGGCAGGACTTCTCGTGGGTCGACGTCCCCGTGTTCTCCGGGCGCGGCGCCCCCGGCCACAGCCGTGGCGTGACCTCGGCGCCCGGCCTCTACTTCCTCGGCCTGCCGTGGCAGTGGACCTGGGGCTCGGGCCGGTTCTCCGGGGTCGGCGACGACGCCCGCCACCTCGCCGAGCGCATCCGCTCGCAGCGCGGGCTCACCAGCTCGGGCGGCCGGGGCGACGTCTGCAACGTGCTGGCCCTGGGCAGCTGACGGTGTGGGCGGAGCCCTTGTGAGCACTAAGCGGGGCTATAGCCCCGCTAAGTGCTCACAAGCTCTGCACCAACGTATAGCGGGTGGCGGGGCTTGCGGCAAGCCCTCACCCGCGTCGGAGAATCGCCGTCCTCGCTGGTCAGGACGTCGAGAGGACACGACATGACGGGGCCGAAGCCCTTCGAGATCCACGAGTCGGGCGCGCTGCTGCACGGGACGAAGGCCGACCTCGCGATCGGCGACCTGCTGGTTCCCGGCCGCCTCTCGAACTTCGAGGAGGGGCGGGTGATGAACCACGTCTACGTGACCGAGACGCTCGACGCCGCGGTCTGGGGGGCTGAGCTGGCCCAGGGCGACGGACCCGGGCGCATCTACCTCGTGGAGCCCCTCGGCGAGATCGAGGACGACCCCAACGTCACCGACAAGAAGCTCCCGGGCAATCCCACCCGCTCGTTCCGGACCCGCGAGCCCGTGCGCATCGTCGGGGAGCTCGAGGACTGGACCGGGCACACCGCCGAGCAGCAGCAGGCGATGCGCACGGGCCTCGCCGGCTTGCAGGAGCGCGGCCTCGCGGTCATCTACGACTGACCCCCGCGACCGGCGACCCTCTTGGTCCTTGTTCAGGACCCGAGAGTTGTTAGACTGAAGCGATGCTGATCATCGGAGGTCACGTCGAGGTCACGCCCGAGGATCGGGACCGGCTCGTCGAGGAGTTCGCCGACCTCGTCCGGCGCGCCCGGGCTGCGCCCGGCTGTCTCGACGCCGCCATCACGGCCGACTCCGTCGACCCGGGGCGCATCAACAACTACGAGCGGTGGCGGTCGTGGGAGGACCTGGACGCGTGGCGGGCGGTGGCCCACGCGCCCGACGTCGGCGACGCCTTCCGGTCCGTCGACGTCGCTCTGTTCGACGCCTCCGGGGAGCGGTCGCCGTTCGCGTGATCGTCCGACGCGATCAGCTGCGCGCTCCGCGTACCCGGTGGTGGTAGACCGGCGGGCGTGATCGACGAGGTCGGGCTCGACCTGCCGGTGCGTCCGGCCCTGCCGCGGCTCGAGGCCGCGCTGGCCGAGCACGGTGCAGCGGTCCTCGTCGCGCCGCCCGGCACCGGGAAGACGACGCTCGTGCCGCTCGCGCTCGCCGGGGCGGTCACCGGGAAGGTGCTCGTGGCCGAGCCGCGGCGGGTCGCCGTCCGGGCGGCCGCGGCGCGGATGGCCTCGCTCGTCGGGGAGCCGGTCGGGCAGCGGGTCGGCTACGCGATCCGGGGCGAGCGGCGCGGCGGGAAGGACGTCCGGGTCGAGGTGGTGACGACGGGCCTGCTCGTCGCGCGGCTGCAGCGCGACCCGGAGCTCGCCGGGGTCGACGCCGTCGTCCTCGACGAGTGCCACGAGCGCCACCTCGACACCGACCTGGCGCTCGCCTTCGCCGTCGACGCGCGCATCCTGCGCCCCGAGCTGCAGCTGCTCGCCACCTCCGCCACCGCAGCCGCCGACGGCCTCTCCGCCGCCCTCGACGGCCCGGTGATCACCGCGCCCGACCCGCTGCACCCCGTCGAGGTCGTCTGGTGCCCGCCGGCGAAGCCGGTGCCGCCGCCGCGGGGGATGCGGGTGGAGCCGGCGCTGATCGACCACGTCGGCGCCGTGGTGCGCCGGGCGCTCGCCGAACGGGAGGGCGACGCGCTCGTGTTCCTGCCCGGCCGCCGGGAGATCGACGAGGTGGCCCGACGCCTCGTCGGGACGGATGCCGAGGTGCTCACGCTGCACGGCGGGCAGGACGCGGCGCACCAGGACGCGGTCCTGGCCGGGTCGACCGGACGCCGGCGCGTGGTGCTGTCGACGTCGATCGCCGAGACCAGCCTGACGGTGCCCGGGGTGCGGATCGTCGTCGACGCGGGCCTCGCGCGGCGGCCCTGGACCGACCACGCGCGCGGGCTCGACGCGCTCGTCACCGTGCTCGCGTCGCAGTCCTCGGCCACCCAGCGGGCCGGGCGCGCGGGTCGCGAGGCGCCGGGAGCGGTGTATCGATGCTGGTCGGAGGCCGAGCACGCCCACCGCGACCGCGACGACTCCCCCGAGCTCGCGCACGCCGACCTCGCCGGCTTCGCCCTGCAGCTCGCCCGGTGGGGCACCCCCGACGCCGCCGGGCTGGCCCTGCTCGACCCGCCGCCGGCGACCGCGTTCGAGGCCGCGCGGGAGGTGCTGCGCGGACTCGGGTTGACCGACGGCGAGGGGCGCATCGCCGAGCGCGGACGGTCGGTGGCGACGGCCGGGGTGCACCCACGGCTCGGGCGGGCCCTGCTCGACGGGGCCGACGCGGTCGGCGCGAAGACGGCGACCGAAGTGGTGGCGCTGCTCGCCGCCGAGGTGCCGGGGAGCTCCGACGACCTCGAGGAGCGCCTCCGAGCGGCCCGGGGCTCGCACGACCCGCGCTGGCAGGCGGAGGTCCGACGGCTGAAGCAGGCGGTCCCGGGCGGCGGGCGGGCATCGTCGGGACCGCCCGCCGTCGTCGTCGCCCTCGCCTACCCCGACCGCCTGGCCCGGGCACGGTCGGCGGAGGCGCGCGAGTACCTGACGACCGGCGGCACCGGGGTCGAGCTCGGGGTGTCCTCACCGCTGCGCGGGGCACCGTGGATCGCGGTGGCCGACGCGGTGCGCGGCCCGGGTGACCGGGTGGCGCGCGTGCGCCTCGCCGTGCCGATCGACGAGGACCTCGCTCGCGAGGCCGCCGCGGCCTGGTGGCGCGACGACGAGGTGGTCGCGTGGGTCGACGGCGACGTGGTGGCCGAGCGCCAGGAACGGCTCGGCGCGATCGTGCTGGCCCGCCGCCCCCTGCGGGACCCCGACCCGGTGGCGGTGGCCGCCGCGGTCCGCGACGGGATCGCCGCGGAGGGCCTCGACCTGCTCCGGTGGGACGACGCCGCGACGTCGCTGCGGGCGCGCCTCGCGTTCCTCCACGCGGCGCTCGGCGACCCGTGGCCCGCCGTCGACGACGCCTCCCTGCTCGCACGGCTCGACGAGTGGCTCGACCTGTCGCGCGTGCGCCGCCGCGGCGACCTGTCGCGGGTCAGGGTGGCGACGGCGCTGCGGCGGTTGATGCCCTGGTCGCAGGCGGGCCGGTTCGACGAGCTCGCGCCGCCCCGGGTCACGACCCCGGCCGGCCGCAACGTGCCGGTCGACTACACCGACCCGGCCGCCCCGGTGATCGCGCTGAAGCTCCAGCACGCCTTCGGGTGGGAGCGGGCGCCGCTCCTGGCCGGCGTCCCGGTCGTCGTGCACCTGCTCTCCCCCGCCGGTCGACCGGCGGCGGTGACGGCGGACCTCGCGTCGTTCTGGGGCGAGGGCTACCGCCAGGTGCGCGCCGACCTGCGGGGCCGCTACCCGAAGCACGCGTGGCCGGAGGACCCGAGGCGGCCCGGCTAGACCCACTGCAGGACGTCGTCGAGGTCGAGGCGCGGCAGCCGGCCGAACCAGGGGTTCTCGCCGGGATGCCCGATGTTGACGACCAGGATGGAGCGGTACCGCCCGTCGGGGAAGAACGTCGCGTCGACGCCCGCGGCGTCGAACCCCGCCATCGGACCGGCCGCCAGCCCGCGCGCCCGCACGGCGAGGATGAAGTAGCCGGCCTGCAGCGTGGCGTTGAAGGTCGCGGTCTCGGCCCGCAGGGCGTCGTCGGCCGCGAACACGTCCTTCAGCTCCGGCTTGAACGGCAGCAGCACCGGGACGTGCTCGTGGAACCGGGTGTCGCGGGCGAGGACCGCGACCGCGGGCGCGGACCGCGTCTTGTGCCTGTTCCCCTCGTTCATGTGCTCGACGAGCCGCTCCCGGCCCGCCCCGGGGTGGACGTAGAGGACCCGCAGGGGCTGCGTGTTGCCGGCGGTCGGCGCCCAGCGGGCGAGCTCCCAGACGGCCGTGAGCTCGTCGTCGCCCACCGGGGTGTCGGCGAAGTCGTTGGCCGTCCGTGCTCCGGTGAACATCAGGCGCTCACCGGTCGCGTCCGGAGGG
The DNA here is from genome assembly GCF_042653685.1 of Actinomycetospora atypica. NCBI lineage: Bacteria > Bacillati > Actinomycetota > Actinomycetes > Pseudonocardiales > Pseudonocardiaceae > Actinomycetospora > Actinomycetospora atypica. The sequence continues at coordinate 43,233 of NZ_JBHSIV010000006.1, forward strand.
TCGTGGTCGTGGTCGTGGTCGTGGTCATGGCGTCTCCCGTTCTCGGACGTGTCGGCCGGTACTCAGAGCTCGCCCGGGACGGCGACGCGGTAGAAGACGCCGCCGACCGGGGCGATGCCGAGCAGGAGCCAGGCCGCGTCCTCGAACTGGCGGGCGCGCGAGAGGTCCCCGACCCGGACCGGGTCGTAGCCGGCGTCCCGGGTCAGCTGCTCGGTGACGGCGACGGCGTCCTCGTCCGCGACGTACCAGTTGCTCGGGCGGACACGCTGCTCGCGCACCCGGTCGAACAGGCCGCCGAAGTTCATGTTGAACGCCTTGGCCACCGGACCGCCCGTCGCGGTCTTCACCTCCTGCGCGTACGAGGGAGCCGAGCCCTGACGCGGCAGCGCGTTCGTCGCGTCGATGGCGATCTTCCCGACGAGGCCCGTGACCTTCGCCAGTGCCGTCGTGATCTCCCCGCCCGGTACGGCGACCAGGACGACGTCCGCCTCGGAGGCGTCCCCGCCCTCCCGCCCGAGCTCGGTGACCTCGTGGCCCGCCTCCCGCCACAGGCGGGCGAGCCCGCTGCCGATGGTGCCCCGGCCGATCGTCACGATCTTCATCCCGCTGCTCCCTCACCCGCTGGTTAACGTGTGAACCAAAGTACGACCGCGGAGGTTCACACGTCAACCAACGGTAGGCTGGGCGCCATGGACGAGGCGCGATGGCTGGATCCGCAGGAGGAACGCGCCTGGCGAGGTCTCATGGCGATGCAGGACGCGCTGGACGAGTTCCTCGAGCGGCAGCTCCGCACCCGCGACGGACTCTCGGGTGCCGACTACCAGGTGCTGGCGCACCTCTCGGAGAACGGGGGCCGCCTCCGGTCGTTCGAGCTCGGCGCCCTGGTGCGCTGGGAGAAGAGCCGCCTGTCGCAGCACCTGGGGCGGATGGAGAAGCGCGGCCTGGTCACGCGCGAGCGATGTGCCACGGACCAACGCGGGTGCATCGCCGTCATCACGCCCGAGGGCACCGAGCGGATCACCGCCGCGGCCCCGCAGCACGTCCGCGACGTCCGGGCGGCGCTCGTCGACCACCTCACCGCGGACGAACTGGAGACGCTCGCCCGGATCGGCGAGGGCGTCGTCGACCGTCTGGGCCCACCCGGGCCCTAGTCCTTCGACGCGACCTTCTCGAGCTTCTGCGTCACCGTCTTGCGGTCCTTGTTCTGCTTCTCGTGCTCGAGGGCCTTCTGCGCCTCGTCGGGCGACAGGTCCTTCGCCTGCTTGACGGCCTCGTCGGCGTTCATCCCGTCGAGGTGGGCGTCCTTGCGGGCCTGCTTCGCGCCCTCGGTGTTGGGGACGTCGCCCTTCCCCTCCCGGGAGCCCTTCTTCTTGGCCTCGCGGGTCTTCTCCTGCTCCTCGGTCGACATCTCCTCCCAGGCCTTCTTCGGGAGGTAGCGGTCGGTCTCGTCCTCGCCGCGGGCGTCGGTGGAGCCGTCGGCGGTCTGCCACTCCTCGTCGGTCCACTGCGAGAGGTTGCGCTGCTGCTCGGTGGGCTCGTCCTTGTGCTTGTAGTCCACGCCCTGCTTCTCGTACTCCTGGGTGAGCATCTGGCTCTTGCGGGCCGACCACTTCCCGGCGGCCGCACCCTTGTCCGACTGCTTGATCTCCTCCTTGAGGCGCTCGCGCAGCTCGGGGTCGGTGTAGTCCTTCTCGTAGTCCTTCGCGCCCTTGGTCATGGGTGGGGCTACCCGCGTCTGGTCCCCTGCTCGGTCACCAGTCGGTCGAACTTCGCGGGCCCGCAGATCGTCAGCATCCGCACCGGCTCGTCGTCGAGCACCCAGAGCGTGTGCTCGACGTCGCGCGGCAGGAAGATGAAGTCGCCCGCCGCCGCCGTGAACTCCTCCTCGCCGCAGCGCCCGCCGACCCGACCCGCGAGCACGTGGAACATCTCGTCCTCGCCCTCGTGGGTGTGCGGGGCGACGACGAGGCCCACCGGCGCCGCCTGCTCCATCACCGAGACACGGCCCTCGGTGTCGTCCCCCGACGCCTTGACCGTGAACACGGCCCCGTCGAAGTCGTAGGTCTCCCCGGTGCCGGCCGCCCGCACGAATCCGCTCATGGCAGCGGGAGTACCCGTCGGGGGCGCCGGGCGTTGCGGGCCGCACACAGCCGGCTCGATCCGTGGCGCTCGCGCCCGGCCTTGCGTGTCGCAACGGCGCGGACATCGGGGGCCGACTCCGCCGGCCGTGTGCGTCGCGCAACGGCCGGCGATCCGCCGTCGCGAGTGGCACGTCAGGCAGGTCCGACGGCCCCGGAACCTGCCTCCCGTGCCACTCGCACGCGAGCGGCGGGACCGCGGGCGCAGGGCGTCAGCCGCCCAGCGAGAACACCTTCCGCGCCGTCTCCCCCAGGATGTTGCGCTTGCCGTGGTCGGAGACGAACGGGAGCGCGGCGATGCGGCCCGGGACGTCGAAGTCCCAGTGCGGCCAGTCCGACGAGTACATCAGCGTGTTCTCCGCGTCGATCGCCTCGAGCGTGGAGGCCAGCAGCTTGTCGTCGGTCCACTCCATCGGCTGCGAGGTGTAGTACATCTCGCGGATGTAGTGCGAGGGCGGGCGCGTGAGCAGCGGGGCGTCGGACTGGCGCATCGAGTACTCGTGGTCGAGGCGCTGCATCATGAACGGCAGCCACGCGAGGCCGCTCTCGATCCAGATCGTCCGCAGGCCCGGGAAGCGCTCCGGGATGCCGTTGACGATCCAGTTCGTCATGTGGGTCATGTTGCAGGTCACGAAGCTCATCGCGTGCGCCGAGAGGAACCGGTTCATCGTCGAGGTCATCGTGTCGGACTGGTTCGGGCCCGCGTGGAACCCGATCGGCAGGCCGCGGCGCTCGAGCTCGCGGTAGACCGGCATGTAGGCGTTGCGGTGCACCCCGGCGTGGCGCTGCGAGGTCACCAGGAAGCCGATCACCCCGGGGGCGTCGGCGAACTCCTCGATCGTCGCGAGGCAGGCGTCGGGGTTCTCGAAGGGCAGGCCGAGCATCGTCCGGATGCGCGGCTCGCGCGGCAGCACCTCGGCGACGAACCAGCGGTTGTAGGCCTGCAGTAGGGCGGTCGCGACCTCCGGCTGCGGGTGCAGCCCGGTCTCGAGCATCGGCTGCGGGAACACGACCTGGACGTCGATCGACATCGCGTCCATCGCGCGGCGCACCAGCGTCGCGTCGCGGTGGGCGCCGCTCTCGACGCCGGGCGTGTCCTCGCCCAGCGCCGCCTGGTGCGGGATGCGCCCGGAGACGTCCTGCATCGTCAGGCCGGGCGAGTGGTTGTGCAGGGCCAGGCGTGCCGCGTTGGGCCAGTTCTGCATCATCTGGTTCGCGGTGTCGCGCATGACCGGGCTGTCGAGGTACTGCAGGATCTCCGGCCACGAGTCGAGCTCCACGTGGTGGGAGTCGACGTCGACGATGAAGTAGTCGTCCAGGCCGTAGCGCTCGGTGTCGCGCCGGGCGTTCGCGAGGATCTCGCGGGTGTCGGTGGCGGTGGTGATCTCCTGCGTGGGCAGGCGCCGGACCGTGCTCATGAGCTGCTCCTCGAGAACCACAGGGCGAGGTCGAACGGGTTGAGGTCGTTGCTGCGCAGGGCCGCGGTGGCGAGGACGACCGCGTCGGTGGGAGTGAGGTCGGTGCCGTCGGGCGCCGGGGCGTCCTCCTCGGTGGCCACGGCCCAGCAGCGCCCGGCCGTCCCGACGAGGCGTCGGGCCGTGTCGGGCGCGAGGCGCGCGATAGCGCCGTCGGCGAACCCCGCCTCCACCTCGGCGCCCAGCTCGGCCACCAGCTGATCGATACGGGCCGCCCGTTCAGACCGTGACACGGATCCGGCCCTCCTCCTCGTCCACCGGGAACGGGCGCAACGACGCGCCGGGCACCCCGGGGTGGCGGCCGGTGGTCACGTCGTACTCGTAGCCGTGCCACGGGCACACCACGTGCATCGTGCCGTCGTCGAACGTGAGCCCGAGGCTGCGCTGCTCCGGGTCGAGCCGCTCGCGGACCCGGCTCACGATCCGGCCCTGGCAGGCCGGCCCGCCCTGGTGGGCGCACACGTTCTCCCAGGCGTACAGCCGGCCGGCGAAGCGGAAGATGCCGACGGTCACCGGCCTCGTCGTCGTGATCTCGACGACGAGGCGGCCGCGCTCCGGCACGTCCTCGGACGCGGCGACGTCCACGACGCTCGGCGCCTTTGTGGTGGTGGTCATAGCGACCAGAGTCCTCGCGGAAGCCCCGCCTGTAAATTTCACGATGCTACGGTTCTTCGTGAGTTCTATGAACTTTACCCTGCGGCAGGTCTCCTACCTGGTCGCCGTGGCCGAGCACGGCACCCTCGCGGCCGCCGCGGCGGCGCTGCACGTCTCGCCCTCGGCGATCTCCGTCGCGCTCGACGAGCTCGACCGGGCGCTCGGCGTCCAGCTCACCCTGCGGCGCCGCGCGCACGGGGTCCGGCTCACCCCGGCGGGCCGGGCGGCCGCCACCCGCGGGCGGCGGCTGCTGCGCGACGCCGGGGAGCTCGCCACGAGCGTGGGCGGATCGGGCGAGGTCGCCGGGGTCGTCTCGGTCGGCTGCTACCCGACGCTCGCGCCGGCGGTGGTCGCGCCATGGATCGCGGCGCTGCGGGAGCGCCACCCGCGGACCCGGGTGGAGTTCGTCGAGGACGACCAGGACCGGCTGCAGCGGCGACTGCTCGACGGTGAGCTCGACCTCGCCGTGCTCTACGACCACGGCCTCTCCTCGGGCCTGGACACCGAGCGGATCGCGGCCAACGTCCCCTACCTGCTCGTCGCCCGGGACCACCCGCACGCCGGCGTCGGGCCGGTCGACCTGCGCGTCGTGGCGGACGAGCCGATGGTGCTGCTCGACCTCCCGCCGTCCTCCGACCACGCCCTCGCGGTGTGCCGGGAGCTGGGGGTGACGCCGCGCATCGAGCACCGCACCCGCTCCCCGGAGATGGTGCGGGCCCTCGTCGGGCAGGGCCTCGGCTGGTCGGTGCTCGCCCAGGCGGCACCCGACCCCAGCACGACGGTCGCCCGGGTCCCGCTGGACCGCGAGCCGCCGCCGCTGCCGGTGGTGGCCGCCTGGTCGCGGGCGATCACCCGCAGCCCGGTGGTGCGGGCGATGCTCGACGCCCGCCCCTGAGTCACTCCGTGCGGGCCGCCGCGATCACCGCGCTCAGGTCGGCGTGCAGCCGCAGCAGCTCCTCGACCGGCATCCCGAGCCGCTCGACGACCGCCGGCGGGATGCGCTCGGCGTCGGCGCGCAGCGTGCGGCCGGCGTCGGTGAGGGTGACCGCGAGGGTGCGCTCGTTGCCCGGGACGCGCCGCCGCTCCAGGTAGCCCTGGGCCTCGAGCCGCTTGAGCAGCGGCGAGAGGGTGCCGGGGTCGAGTGCCAGCTTCTCCGACAGGTCGGTGACCGACAGCGGCTCGTCGCCCCAGAGCGCCAGCATCACGAGGTACTGCGGGTGGGTGAGCCCCAACGGCTCGAGCAGGGGGCGGTAGAGCCCGATCACCGAGCGGGCCGCGACGGCCAGCGCGAAGCAGACCTGATTCTCCAGCGCGAGGGCATCGAGCTCCTCGGGGGCGGCGGACATGGCGCCATCCTAACTTGGTGCGCATACTGTTGGGGTGCAAAGCGTCAATCGGCCCGGCCCCCTGTGGTGGCTCTGGTACGCCTACGGCGGCTCGCTCCCGGAGCGCTTCTCGCCGTGGGTGCTGCACGACACCACCTGCCGCACGTGGTGGGTGCGCCACGTGGTCCGCATCGTCGTGCAGATCGCGCCCTTCGCGGCCGCCATCATCATCTTCGTGCCCGGCCCGCTGTGGCTGCGGGCGATGTGCGCCCTCGGCGGGGGCATCATGGGGATGATCTTCGCGGTGGCCTACGTCCACGAGACCGCCGAGCACCGCCTGCTCAAGGCCGGCTACCCGGTGGGCACCGGGGTCGCGACCCGGGCGGAGCGCACGCGGGAGAAGGACGACGAGGCGGCGGCCCGCTACTCCGCGCGCTACCGCGAGCCCGGCAGCTAGCGGCTCGAGAGGATCCGGCTGTCGTTGATCTTCCAGACCCCGTCCTCCTGCACCATCGTGAAGAGCGTCCGCTCCTCGCTGGTGCGTCCGTCCCGGTAGACGTAGGTGACGGTGGCGTCGACGCTGTTGCCCGCGCCCGGGGAGACCCCGCGCACCGACACCTGGCTCATCGCGTCCCAGAAGCGGGAGTAGCCGGCGAAGCCGCCGGCGGTGGTGCGCTGGTACGACGAGGTCAGTCGCCCCCAGCCCTCGGGCAGATTCGTCGGGATCATCGCGTAGTAGTCGATGACGGCCTGCTGCTGCGCGACCTGGTCCGGCGTGCCCTGGGCGGGTGCCACCGGGGCGTCGGACGCCGCCGGTGCGTCGGTGGCCGCCGGGGCGTCGGACGCCGTGGTCTCCCCGCTGCCCGAGCCGGCGTCCTCCGAGGCGCTCGGGGTGGGCCCGGCGACGGTGGCGGTGGGACTGCCGCCGCCGCCCGAGGCCAGGATCAGGGCCACGACGACGACGGCCCCCACCAGCAGCAGCGCGAGGGCGGCCCCGAGCAGACCCCGACGACGGCGCGGGGCCGGCGTGTCCTGCGCGTCCTGCTCCTCGGTCTCCGCCACGGCGGTGTCGGAGGGCCGCGGGGTCGGGCGGGTGATGTCCGGGGCGGCGGCCTGGGGGCCGGCCTGCGGCGCGACGGCCTGCGGTGCGGCGGCCTGGGGCGCGGCGGCCTGCGGCGCGGTCTGGGGGCGCGTCGACGGCGACGAGACGGCCGCCACCGCGACCCGGCCCGGCCCCGTCCCGGAGCCCCCGGACGCGGACCCCGCGGGCCCGACGGGTCCCCTCGGGCTCACCGGCACGGTCGCGCCGGTCGAGGGGCTCTGCCCGCCCCACTCCTCGGTCTCGACCTCGACGGCCGACAGGCGCTCGAGCTCGTCGGACACCTGGTGCATCTCGGGGCGATGCACGGGATCGGCGGCGAGCATCCGCTCCAGCAGCGGCGCCAGGGTCCCGGCGTGCCGCGGCGGCCGGTACTCCCCCGAGGCGACCCGGTGCAGCTGGGCGAGCGCGTTCTCGTCGCGGCCGAACGGCGGCTCGCCCTCCACCACGGCGTAGAGCGTGGACCCGAGCGAGTAGACGTCGGAGCGGAAGGTGGCCTCCGCGCCGCGGGCGACCTCCGGCGCGAGATAGGCGGGGGTGCCGGCCATCATCCCGGTCGAGGTGATGGTCGCCTCGTCGACCGCGCGGGAGATGCCGAAGTCGGTCACCTTCACCATGCCGTCGGCCCCGAGCAGGACGTTGCCGGGCTTGACGTCGCGGTGCACGATCCCGGCCGTGTGGGCGGCGGTCAGGGCGGCGGCGACCTGGTGCCCGACGGCCGCGGCGACCGGCGGTGTGAACACCCCGTCGGCGGCCACCACCTCGGACAGGCTCCGGGACGGCAGGTACTCCATCACCAGCCACGGCTGGGCGTCGTGGTCGACGACGTCGAACACCGCGATCGCGTGGGGGTGGTGGATCCGGGCGAAGAGCCGGCCCTCGCGCATCACGCGGCGGTAGGCCTGCTCGCGGCTCAGGTCGTCGACCCCGCTCGGCAGCCGGACCTGCTTGAGGGCGACCGTCCGGCGCAGCGTCTCGTCCTCGGCGCGCCAGACCACGCCCATCGCCCCGCTGCCGACCTGTGTGCCGAGGCGATAGCGCCCCGCGATCAGCTGGCCGTCCTCCGCCATCCGGGCTCCCCTCCCTTCGCGTGTGCTGCGTCCGGGGCAGTCTGCCCACCCGGGGCGCTCGACATACTCGCGGGGAGCATCGGGACACGGCGCGTCGCGGGACACACCGGCCGCGGACGGCTCACCCTGCCACGGCGAGCGCCGACCGGTACCGCGCGCACACCACGTCCACCACGCCCGGGTGGTCGCCCAACGGCTCCGCCACCACCGCTGCGCCCGAGTCGCCGGCCCAGCGGTGGAACACCCCCGGCGCGAGCAGCCACATGAGCAGCGCCACCGGCCCGTCCTGCGCGGCCACCACGTCGGCGAGCTTCGGTGCGCCGCCCGCGATGTAGCCGACGGGCACCTCGCCCCCCAGCCGGGCCGCCACCAGGTCGGCCGCCGTGCGCAGGTCGGCCTGCGCCACCTCGTCGGTCGACCCGGCCGCCGCGAGCACCACCCGCTCGCCCGCCCACCCGGCCGCACGCAGCCGGCCGAGCGCGGCGTCGACCAGCCCCGGGTCAGGCCCGAACGGCTCGGTGACCGTCACGTCCCGACGATCCAGGGCCGCGAGCTGGTCGGGGACGTCGCGGCGCACGTGGAACCCGGACGCGAGGAAGGCCGGCACGACGACCACCGGCTCGTCCGGGATCTTCGGCAGCAGGTCCGCGAGCTGCGGGCGCGCCACCCCGGCCCACGCGAGCCGGACCGTCACCTCCGGCAGCCGCGCGCGCACCCCGGTCAGCAGCGCCCCCCACGTGGCGCGGCCGGCGGGGTCGTTCGTGCCGTGCGCCAGCACCACCAGCGTCATGACCGGACCGTGGCCGGGCTCGTGGGGTCGAGCTCTCCGGTCGGCGCGCTCCCCTCGATGCCGCGTCGTGCCACGTGCTCCTCCAGCCGCCGCACCATCGCCCCGAGCCGGAACCGGTCGGGCGCGATGGAGGGGACGTCGCGGCGGTCGAGCGGCGCGGACGTCACCGGGCCGACCGAGCAGGCCAGCACCCCGTCGCGCAGCGCCTCCAGCAGCTCGTCGCCCCGGCCCGTCGCCTCCGCCCGGTGCACGAGCCCCTCGACCGCAGGCGCGCTGGTGAATGTCACCGCGTCGACCTCGCGGCCGACGATCGCCGCGATCAGGGCGTCGACGGCCGGCAGGTCGGGCGGCGGCTCCCAGCGGTAGACGTGCACCTCGACGACGTCGGCGCCCGCCTCGCGCAGCGCCGTGAGGAAGGAGGTCATCGCATCGCCGTGCAGCTGCACCGCGACCCGCCGCCCGGAGAGCTCGGAGGCCAGCAGGTGCTCCAGGACCTCCGGCGACGACTCGGTCTCGTCGGCCGACCACGCCTCGCGCAGACCCGAGCCGCGGATCGCGCCCCGGGCCTTCGGGCCGCGGGCGAGGATCTCGGCGTCGCCGAGGACCGCGCGCAGCCGCTCCCCGAGCTCCCACTCGTCGGCGACCTCGAGCCAGCCCCGGAACCCCTGCCCGGTGGTGGCGACGACGACGTCGGGCGGCGCGTCGACCAGCTCCCTCGTGACCGCCGCGAGGTCGGCGTCGTCGGCGAGCGGGACGATCCGCATCGTCGGGCCGTGCACCGTGGTGGCGCCGCGGCGGTGCAGCAGCTCGATCTGGTCGTCCGCGCGCCGGTCGGCCGTCACCCCCACGCGCACGCCGCTCAGCGGACCCTCACTCACGCGCGCCGACCTCGACCGTCCCGTTCACCACCCGCACAGGATAGGTCGCCACCACGGCACTCTCGTCCTCCAGCGCCGCCCCGGTCTCCAGCGCGAAGTGCTGCTTGTGCAGCGGCGAGGCCACCACCGCCACCCCGCCGAGGTCCCCGACGATGCCGCGGGAGAGCACGGAGGCGCCCGAGAAGGGGTCGACGTTGTGCAGGGCGAACAGGCGGTCGTCGTGCGTGCGGAACACCGCGACCGGCTCCCCGGCCACCAGCGCGGCCACCCCGCGCTCGGGCTGGAGCTTGTCGAGGGGGCAGATCGCGGTCCATCCGCGTCCCGACGAGGGGGTGGTCGGTTCGGCGGGGACGGGCTGCGGATCCTTGGACCGCGCCGCGGCGGTGTCGAGACTCATGCAGGGGCTCCCATCGGGATGCGGGCGCCGTCGGTGATCGGCACGCCGCCCAGGCCGAGCGCCGCGAGGTCCGTCGGCTGCCCGTCCTTCATCCCGGCTGGGACGCGGCGGCCGAGGTGGTCGACGAACTCGATCGTCGGGTCGGGCACGCCGGGCGCGTTGACGAACGAGGTGAAGCGCTCGAGCTTGTCGGGGTCGTCGAGCACGGCGGCCCACTCGTCGGCGTAGCCCGCGACGTGGGCGGCCATCTGCTCGTCCAACGACGCGCAGATCCCCAGCGAGTCCTCCATGATCACCTCGCGGAGGTGGTCGATCCCGCCCTCGAGCGACTCGATCCACGGCGCCGTGCGCTGCAGCCGGTCGGCGGTGCGCACGTAGAACATGAGGAACCGGTCGACGGTGCGGACCAGCGTCGCCGTGTCGAGGTCGGTGGCGATCAGCTCCGCGTGGCGCGGGGTGAAGCCGCCGTTGCCGCCGAGGTAGAGGTTCCAGCCGGTCTCGGTCGCGATGATCCCGAAGTCCTTGCTGCGGGCCTCGGCGCACTCCCGGGCACACCCCGAGACCCCGGACTTGAGCTTGTGCGGCGACCGGAGGCCCCGGTAGCGGAGCTCGAGCGCCACGGCCAGGCCCACGGAGTCCTGCACCCCGTAGCGGCACCAGTCGGTGCCGACGCACGACTTCACGGTGCGCAGCGACTTCCCGTAGGCGTGGCCCGACTCGAACCCGGCGTCGACGAGCCGGCGCCAGATCGCGGGCAGCTGCTCGACGCGCGCGCCGAACATGTCGATCCGCTGGCCGCCGGTGATCTTCGTGTAGAGCCCGAAGTCCTTCGCCACGGACCCGATCGCGATGAGTCCCTCGGGCGTGACCTCGCCGCCGGGCAGCCGCGGCACCACCGAGTAGGTGCCGTTGCGCTGCATGTTGGCCAGGAAGTGGTCGTTCGTGTCCTGCAGCGCGGCCGACTCGCCGTCGAGGACGTGGCCGCCGGCCAGGGTGGCGAGCATCGAGGCGACGGCGGGCTTGCAGACGTCGCAGCCCCGGCCCGTGCCGTACCGGTCGACGATCTCGCTGAAGGTCCGCAGGCCCGTCGCCATGACGATCTCGTAGAGCTCCGCGCGGCTGTGGGTGAAGTGCTCGCAGAGCGCCTTCGAGACCTCCACGCCGCAGCTCGCGAGGACCTTCGCGAGGGTCGGGACGCACGAGCCGCAGGTGGTGCCGGCCCGGGTGCACGCCTTGAGCTCCGGCACCGTCGACGCCTCGCCGGAGGTGATGGCCTCCACCAGGGCGCCCTTGGTGACCGCGTTGCAGGAGCAGATCTGGGCGCCGTCGGGCAGCGCGTCGATGCCCACGCCCACGGCGCCGTCGCCCGCCGGGGCGATCAGCGACATCGGGTCGCCCGGCAGCGTCTCGCCGAGGAAGCCGCGCAGCGTCTCGTAGTTCGAGGCGTCCCCGACGAGGACCCCGCCCAGCAGCGTCTGCGCGTCGTCGGAGACCACGAGCTTGGCGTAGGTCCCCGCCACCGGGTCGTTCAGGGTGACCTCGAGCGCCCCGGGGGTGGCGGCGTGGGCGTCGCCGAAGCTCGCGACGTCGACCCCGAGCAGCTTGAGCTTGGTCGACATGTCGGCCTCGGTGAACCGGCCCTCCGCCCCGGTGAGGCGCTCGGCCACCACCTCGGCCATCGCGTACCCCGGCGCGACGAGGCCGTAGGTGCGGCCCTTGACCGCCGCGACCTCGCCGACGGCCCACACGTGCTCGTCGTCGGTCCGGCAGCGCTCGTCGACCAGCACCCCGCCGCGCTCGCCGACCTCGAGGCCCATCGCGCGGGCGAGGGAGTCGGCGGGCCGGATGCCGGCGGAGAAGACGACCACCGACGCGTCGAGCTCGGTGCCGTCGGAGAGGGTCACGGTGAGCCCGCCGCGGTGGTCGCGCGCGATCGCGGCGGTGGACACCCCGGTGTGCACGCGCAGACCCAGCTCGGAGACCAGCGAGCGCAGCAGCGCCCCGCCTCCCTCGTCGACCTGCACCGGCATGAGCCGCGGCGCCATCTCCACCACGTGCGGCGAGAGCCCGAGCTGCCGCAGCGCGTTGGCGGCCTCGAGCCCGAGCAGCCCGCCGCCCACGACGACGCCCGAGCGCCGGCCGGCCCCGGCCGTCGCGATGGCGGCCGCCGCGGCGTCACGCAGCCCGTCGAGGTCGTCGAGCGTGCGGTAGACGAACACGCCGTCGAGCTCGCGGCCCGGCACCGGCGGCACGAACGGCACGCTGCCGGTGGCGAGCACGAGCTCGTCGTAGGCGACCTCCCGGCCCTTCGCCGTGGTCACCGTGCGGGCGGCGCGGTCGACCGCGACGACGGGCTCGTCGAGGTGGAGCTCGACGAGCGGGTCCGCGTGCTCGTCGAGCGCGAGGTCGTCGGCGCTCGCGTCCCCGACGTAGGACGACAGCGCCACCCGGTCGTACGCCGCCCGGGTCTCCTCGGCGAGGACGACGACGCGCCAGGAGCCCTCGACGTCACGGCGACGCAGGCTCTCGACGAAGCGGTGGCCGACCATCCCGTGGCCGACGACGACGACGGTGCGCACGATGTGCTCCCTCCGGTCGCTCGCGAGCACGTCGGGCGGCCGTGGCCCCCCGACGTGCCCACGAGTACTCACACGGACGCGTAGCTGACCGTCGACCCGGTGGCGGGGTCGGTCGCGGTGGGCGGCTTCCGCATGTAGACGACGTAGGTGACGACGAAGCAGACGGCGTAGAAGGCGAGGAACGCCCAGAACGCGGGCGAGCCCGACTTCGTCGTCAGGAACGACTGCCGGAACGCGAGGTTGATCAGCAGGCCGCCGAAGGCGCCGATGGCGCCGGCGATCCCGATCACCGCGCCGGAGATGCGCCGGGCCCACAGCAGCGACGCCTCGAGGTCCCGGCCCGTCGACTCCGCCGAGGCCAGGGCCTTCGTCCGGAAGACCGCGGGGATCATCTTGTAGACCGACCCGTTGCCGATGCCCGAGGTGATGAACAGCAGGACGAACCCGACGACGAAGACCGGCAGGGAGTCGACCGCCGAGGCCCCGAGGCAGATCAGGGTGGCCACGGCCATGGCGACGAAGTTCCAGAAGGTGACCCGGACGCCGCCGATGCGGTCGGACAGCGCGCCGCCGACCGGGCGGATCAGGGAGCCGAGCAGCGGGCCGATGAACGTCAGCGTCGCGGCCTGCAGCGGGGTGCGGCCGAACTGGTTCTGCAGCACCAGCCCGAAGGCGAAGCTGTAGCCGATGAACGAGCCGAAGGTGCCGATGTAGAGGAACGAGATGATCCAGGTCTGCGCCTCCCGGCAGGACTCCTTCAGCGCGCCGGTGTCGTTGCGGACCGACGACAGGTTGTCCATGAAGGTCGCCGAGCACAGCGTCGCGACGACGATCAGCGGGATGTAGATGCCGAGCAGGATCCGCGGCGCCCCCGTCCCGGCGGTGGCGATGATCAGCAGGCCGAGCAGCTGGACGACGGCCACGCCGAGGTTGCCGCCGCCGGCGTTGATGCCGAGCGCCCGGCCCTTCTCCCGCTCGGGGAAGAACGCGTTGATGTTCGTCATCGACGAGGCGAAGTTGCCGCCGCCGACGCCGGCGAAGGCCGCGACGATCATGAAGGTCGTGTAGCTGGTGCCGGGCTGCATGACGAACGCCGCGAGGATCGTCGGGATCAGCAGCAGGCTCGCGGCGATGATCGACCAGTTCCGCCCGCCGAAGACCGCGACCGCCATCGTGTACGGCAGCCGCAGCACCGACCCGACGAGCGTCGGGACGGCCACGAGGAAGAACTTGCCGGCGGTGTCGATGCCGTAGGCGGGTCCCATGAACAGGACCAGCACCGACCAGAGGGTCCAGATCGAGAACCCGATGTGCTCGGAGAAGACCGAGAACCACAGGTTCCGGTTCGCGATCCGCTTGCCGGTCGCCCGCCAGAACGACTCGTCCTCGGGCCGCCAGTCGTCGATCCAGCGACCCCGGAGCAGTCCTCCGGAGCTCGGTGCGCCCGCCGTCATCCCCTACGCCCTCTCGCCCGGGGCGCCCCTGGTGGGTGCGCCCGAATCGGGCCCGACGGTAGGAAGCGCGCGTTACCGGCCGATGACGGTGTGTTTCCGGGCGACGACGACGCGGGAGCGCATCGTCACACGGGCAATTCGGGCCGGATCAGAGCAGCTCGGTGATCACGCGGGCGGCGTGCTCCAGTCCGCGCAGCGACTCCCGCGTGCAGGCGGGGTGCTGGGCGTGCACCGCGAGGCGGAACAGCAGCCCGTGCAGCAGCATCTGCGGCCACTGCGCGAGGTGCCCCCAGCGCGCGACGATGCCCGCGTCGGCGCCGCCCCAGGCCAGGGCGTCCACGACGACGACCGCCGCGGCCCACTCGATCGGCCGCCAGAACGGCACGATGTCGAGCACCGCCGGCGGGACGTCCTCGCCGCTGCCGTCGAACAGAACGGTGCCGAAGAGGTCGCCGTGCACCAGCTGGGAGACGACCGGCGCGGCCGCCCGGCGCCGGGCGAGCTCGGCGAACAGGTCGCCGCCGGTCTCCGCGTCGAGGGTGACCGTGCGCTCGCCGAAGGCCATCCGGTCGGCGCGGGCGAGGATGTCGTCGCGGTCGTCGACGAAGCGCGGGCGCTCGATCCGGGCGAGGGCGCGGTGCAGGCGCAGCGACACCGCGACGACGTCGTCGTGGCGCGGGCGCACCTCGCCGGACACGTCGTGACAGGCCGACCAGCCCGAGACCACCCGGCGCCCGTCACTCGCGCGCACGGGGCGCGCGAGGCGGACGCCGTCGACGCCGCCCGCGCCGAGGTCCTCGATGGTCGCCGCCGACCACGCCGCGAGCACGGTGTCGGACACCGGGCGCAGCAGCACCCCGTCACAGCTCCAGGCCGGACCGGGCAGGTGCGCGCGCGGACGCGGCGTCGCGTCCCGCACCCCGAACGCGGTGCGGACGTGCACCGGAGGGCCCTCGGGCTCGTCCGTCACCGCTCCCTCGCGGGAGTCCTGAGCAGGGGCCGCCGTCACGCTCCGCACGCTACCCCTGACACAGGTCGAGTCAGGGCCAGGCCCACCGGCGTGTCTGGTGCGTCTAGTTCACCTTGTACGGCAGGAACTTGCCGCTCCAGACGAGCTTCACGCGGTCGCCCTTCGGGTCGGGCTCGCGCTCGAAGGTCATCGAGAAGTCGATGGCCGACATGATGCCGTCGCCGAACTCCTCGCGGATGAGCTCGTGGATGCTCGTGCCGTAGACCTGCAGCGCCTCCTGCAGGCGGTAGGTCACCGGCTCGGTGGGGTCGAGGGCGGCCTCGCCGCGCACGGGCGGGAGCGCCAGGTCCTCGACGATCTCCTCGTCGAGCTCGAGCATCGTCCCGACCTTCTCCGCCTCGTTGGCCGAGAGCGGCTGCTGGCCGAGCAGCGCCGCCGTCGTGTGCACCAGCGAGTGCCCGAGCTCGTCGGCGAGCTGCTGCCAGCTGATCCCGAGGCGGTCCTTGGCCCGCACCACCTCGCGTCCGGCGTCCAGGCGTGCGATCCGGTCCGACATACGTCCTCCTCCGTGAATTCCTCAGCGGACGACGTCGTCCACGCGGCGTAGTACCCGGCTCAACCGGTCGAGCCACCAGGCCACCCGGTCCGGGGACGCCTGCTGGTCGGTGGTCCCGACGAACGCGGGGGCCCGGTCGGGCACCGGCAGCATGCCGTGGACCGGGACGAACGGCTCGGCGACCGGGTCGTCGGCGAGCAGGCTCGTCGTGCCGAGCCCGCAGGCGTGCGGCAGCTCCGGGAGCGCCCCGGCGAGCGCGAGCCCCGCGGCCAGCCCCACCGAGCTCTCCACCGCCGAGGACACCACGCACGGCAGGCCGATCCGGGCGGCGATCTCGAGCGCGGCCCGCACCCCGCCGAGCGGGGCCACCTTCACCACGGCGACGTCGGCGGCCTCCGCGGCCACCACGCGCATCGGGTCGGCGGCCCGGCGGATCGACTCGTCCGCCGCGACCGGCACGTCGACCCGGCGCCGCACCGCGGCGAGCTCCTCGACCGTGGCGCACGGCTGCTCGACGTACTCCAGCCCGCCCGCCGCCCGGTCGAGCGCGGCGACGGCGGCGACGGCGGCCCCGACGTCCCAGCGGCCGTTCGCGTCGACCCGCACCCGCCCCGCCGGGCCCAGCGCCGCGCGGACCGCCTCGACGCGGGCGAGGTCGTCGGCGAGGGTCTGCCCGGCCTCGGCCACCTTCACCTTCGCGGTCGAGGCGCCGGAGTTCACGACGATGCGGTGCGCGTGCTTCGGCCCGACCGCCGGCACGGTCGCGTTCACCGGCACGCTCGTGCGCCGGGGCGCGGGCCACGCCGGGCCGAGCGCCGACTCCAGCGCGCAGCGCAGCCAGGGCGCGGCCTCCTCGTCGTCGTACTCGGGGAAGGGGCAGAACTCGCCCCACGCCCCGTCGGGGCCGCGCAGCAGCGCCGTCTCCCGCACCGTGATGCCGCGGAAGCGGACCGGCATCGCGAGGGCCAGCACGACGACGTCGAGGGGCACTCCGCCGGGGCCGGCGACGGTCGTCGTTCCCGGGGACGTCACCGTGCCTACGGTAGTGAGCATGCGCGCAGTCGAGGTCGTCCCCACCGACGGCTCGGCGGAGGCCGCCCGGGCACTCGGGTCGCGCCTGATCGCGGCGGCCGGCGGCGACGGGACCGCGATCCTGCCCACCGGTCCCGACGACCCCCCGCCGCCGGCGTCGCTGACCGCCCCGGTGGCCGGCGGGGTGGCCGCGGTGGTCACCACCTCGGGGTCGACCGGCTCCCCCAAGGCGGTCCTGCTCTCCGGCACCGCGCTCGCCGCGTCGGCCGCCGCGACCGCCGCCCGGCTCGGCGGGGAGGGCCGCTGGCTGCTCGCGCTGCCCGCCCACCACGTCGCCGGGATCCAGGTCCTCCTGCGCTCCGCCCGGGCCGGCTCCCCCGCGGCCGTGATGGACCTGCGCGACGGCTTCCGCCCCGACGGGTTCGCCGCGACCCTGCGCGACGCCCGCCGCGACGGCGGGCCCGTGAGCCGCACCTCGCTCGTCCCCACGCAGCTGCGGCGCCTGCTCGAGGACGGCGGGGCCGGGCTCGACGCGCTCCGCAGCCTCGGCGCGGTGCTCGTCGGGGGCGCCGCGACCGAGGCGGCGCTGCTCGCGCGGGCCCGCGCTGCCGGTGTGCGGGTGGTGACCACCTACGGGATGAGCGAGACCTGCGGCGGCTGCGTCTACGACGGCGTCCCGCTCGACCGGGTCTCCGTCGACCTCGAACCCGACGGCCGGGTGGTGCTCTCCGGCGCCACGATCGCCGAGGGCTACCGGGGCGCGCCCGACACCGACTTCCTGCCCGGCCGCCGCTTCCGCACCTCCGACATCGGGCGCATCGACGCCGACGGCCGGCTCGAGATCCTCGGCCGCGCCGACGACGTGATCGTCACCGGCGGCGAGAAGGTGCCCCCGGTCCTCGTCGAACGGGCCCTGCTCGGGGTGCCCGGGGTCCGCGAGGCGTGCGCGGTGGGGATTCCCGACGACGAGTGGGGCGCGCGGGTGGTCGCGGTCGTCGCCGGGGCCGGGCTCGACGCGGAGGACGTGCGGGGCCGGGTCGCCCCCGGCCTCGGGCGCGCCGCACCGCGGGCGGTCCGGGTGGTCGACGAGGTGCCGCTGCGCGGGATCGGCAAGCCCGACCGCGCGGCCGTCCGGGCCCTGTTCGTCGACGCGCCGTGATCAATCCGCTCTGATCGGTCCCGCCTGATCCGTTCGCCCTGGGCGAGATCCGCGTCCCGACCGCGACCGATGCACGACGATCCCGGCGTGCCCCGCACCGAACTGACCGTCGACACCCCCGACGGCACCTGCCGCGCCACCCTGCACACGCCCGAGGGCGACGGGCCGTGGCCGGGTGTCCTGCACTACCCCGACGCGGGCGGCGTGCGGGAGACCATCGCCGCGATGGCCGACGCCGTCGCGGGGTCCGGCTTCGCCGTGCTCCTGCCCGACATCTACTACCGGACGCCCTACGCGCCCTTCGACACCGCCACCCTGTTCGGCGACCCGGAGGAGTTCGCGCGCCTCGGCGAGCTCGTCGCGGGCCTCACGCCCGACCGGGTCGTCACCGACGCGCGGGCCTACGTCGAGGCGCTGAGCGCGCGCCCCGAGGTGGCCGACTCCGGGATGGGCGCGGTCGGCTACTGCTTCGGTGGCTCCATGGCGTTCCGCGCGGGCGCGACCGTCCCGCAGACCGTCGCCGCCGTCGCGTCCGTCCACGGCGGTGGGCTCGCGGCGCCGGACGAACCGACCAGCCCTCACCTCCTCGTCGGGGACCTGCGCGCGGCGGTGTACGTCGCGGCCGCCACCGACGACGCCGCGTTCGACGACGCGGCGCACGCCCGCCTGCGCGAGGCGTTCGACGCGGCCGGGGTCACGGCGACGATCGAGACCTACCCCGCCGCCCACGGGTTCGCCGTGCCCGACAACCCCACGCACGACGACGCCGCCGACCGGCGCCACCGCGCGACCCTGGCGGCCTTCCTCACGGAGCACCTCGCGCGGTGACGGACGCCCCCGCGGCGGCCGGGGCGATCCGCTCGAGCACCACGAGGTCGTCGGCGAGCCAGCCGAGCCACCCCCAGGCGTCGACGAGGCGCATCGCGACCACCGGGTGCGCCGCCCGGTCGGGGAGGTCGGCGACCGCCCGGAGCCCGGCCCGCACCAGGTTCGGGGGCGGGGGCCGGACGGGACGCGGGTCCTCGTCGCGGCCCAGCGTCGTGGCCCACCGGTGGTAGCGATCGGTGACGATCTCGACGTCGGCCCGGAGCCGGGCCGCGAGCCCGGGCCAGGGCGCGGCCTCGGCGGGGCCGGGCGGGTCGGCGAGGGCACTGCGGGCGCCCCGGTTCACGCGGTGGAGGACGCCGAGGACGGCCATCCAGTCGAGGTCGTGGGGGTGGGAGTCGGCGGGGCCGTGCTCCGAGCGGAACTGGGTGTAGGTCGCCTCGTAGCGGGCGAGCCCCACCGAGGTCGCGGCGAGCCGCTCGGCCACCAGCCGGCGGGTGGCCGCCCCCGCGAGCCACGCGGTGGTGTCGTCCACGAGCGCCGCGGCGTCCTCCAGCCCGAGGGCCGCGGCCCGGCGGATCTCCCCGTGGCCGCCGGCCGGCCAGATCGCCGCGCCGACGAGCAGGCCGACCACGGCCCCGAGGAGGACGTCGAGCACCCGCTCGGGCCCGAGCAGCACCGTCGGGGGCGCGAGCTGGGTGAAGAGCACGGCGACGACGAGGGTGAAGCAGGCCTGGGAGGTGATCACGCCCGCGAGCCGGCCGGAGGCGACCGCCACCACCACGACCACCGGCAGGAGGGCTGCCACGGCGACCGGGTGCGGGCCCACGACCAGCACCAGACCGACCGCCAGGACGCCGCCGATCGTCGTGCCCAGCAGCGCCGGGGGCAGCGCGGCGCGGGTGGCCGCGGCCGAGGTGCGCAGCAGGGTCAGGGTCGCCAGGAGGACCCAGAAGCCGTGGGCCACGTCGAGCTCGCCGGCGACCAGGCGGGCGAGCGCGAGGCCGACCCCGAGCCGCAGCGCGTTCTGCAGGTACACCGAGCGCAGGGACAGGTGGCACCGCAGCCGGCGCCACCACAGCCGCACCGGCGACGCCCCGGCGTACCAGGACGGGCCGTCCAGGTCCTCCCCCGGCGTCGCCGGGGCCGGTGTCCGGGGACGCAGCACGGCGTGCGTGGCCAGCACGACGATGCGCGCCTCCTCGGCGATCTGCGAGACCGCCACGGCCGCCTCCGCCCGCAGCACCGTCCCCTCCCCCGGCCCGAGGTGCTCGACGGCGTGCAGCCGCCGGAGCGTGAAGGCGGCCCGGGCGGCGTCGAGCCCCTCGAGGTCGGGCGGCGGGCGGTGCCCGTCGAGGGCCGCGGCGACCTGGCGCAGGGACCCGGCGACCGCGGCGAGCAGCGCCCTCGGGTCCGGTTCGGAGCCCCCGTCGGTCGCGGTGGGCGCCAGCTCTGCGAGGGCCGCCACGCGGTTGTGCAGGGCGCGCAGCGCCGCGGCGAGGTGGGTGAGCCCGCGGTCGACCGCGCCGGGACCGGTGGGGCGCTCGGACATCGGGACGACGGAGAGCCGCAGCCGCCCCGCCGCCCGGGCCGAGGCCCGCGCGAGGTCCCCCACCGGCCCGCCGCCGTGGGCCGGCGCGTCGAGGTGGTCGGCGAGGGTGGCCGCACCGATCGCGGCCCGCCGGGCGAACGGGCGCGGCGACGCGGGCGGGAGCAGGTAGCGGTCGGCCAGTGCGAGCAGGGCCGTCCCGATCACCAGGCCGGTGAGCCGCAGCGGGAGCTGGTCGGGCGCGAAGGGCGGGAACGACGGCAGGATGTAGAGCAGGTGGAGGCCGACGGCCACGCCGGCGGCCCGTGGACCGCCGAGCGCCAGCAGGCCGACCACCACCCCCGCGACGAGCACGCCGACCGTCGCCGCCCACGTGCTCACCGCGAGCAGCGACCCGAGGGCGACCAGCCCCAGACCGGCCAGGCAGCAGACCGCGATGGTGCGGGTGCGCTGCGCGGGGGTGCCGCTCACGTCGGAGAAGACGCCGAACCCCAGCACGCCGAAGACCGCGTACACCGCCACGGTGGGCTCGCCCAGCCCGTACCGGCACGCGAGGAAGGCGACCGAGGCCGCCACCGCGATGCGCACCGCCCGCCGCGAGGCCGCCAGTCCGGGATCGCGGCGCAGCAGCCATCGCAGGAGACGCCGCCGCATCGCGCCATCGTGGCGCCGTCCGGGCGCGCCCGGAAGTCCCGTTAGGGTCCCTCGTCGTGGACGAACCCCTCTTCGACAGCTCCGCCTGGCGCCCGGTGGAGGGCTTCGACCTCACCGACATCACCTACCACCGCTCCGTCGAGCTGGGCTGCGTGCGCATCGCGTTCGACCGGCCCGAGGTGCGCAACGCCTTCCGGCCGCACACCGTCGACGAGCTCGCCTCCGCCCTGGAGCACGCACGGACCTCCGCCGACGTCGGCGTCGTCCTGCTCACCGGCAACGGCCCCTCCCCGCGCGACGGCGGGCACGCCTTTTGCTCCGGGGGCGACCAGCGCATCCGCGGGCGGACGGGCTACCAGTACGCCGACTCCGAGACCGCGGTGTCGGCGCAGGAGCAGGGTCGGGCCGGGCGGCTGCACATCCTCGAGTGCCAGCGGCTCATCCGGTTCATGCCGAAGATCGTGATCTCGGTGGTCAACGGCTGGGCCGCCGGCGGCGGGCACTCCCTGCACGCGGTGTCGGACCTGACCCTGGCCTCCGCCGAGCACGCCCGGTTCAAGCAGACCGACGCCGACGTGGGCTCCTTCGACGGCGGCTACGGCTCGGCCTACCTCGCCCGCCAGGTCGGCCAGAAGTTCGCCCGCGAGATCTTCTTCCTGGGCCGCACCTACACCGCCGAGCAGATGCACCGGATGG
This sequence comes from Actinomycetospora atypica, assembly GCF_042653685.1. Classification (NCBI taxonomy): domain Bacteria; kingdom Bacillati; phylum Actinomycetota; class Actinomycetes; order Pseudonocardiales; family Pseudonocardiaceae; genus Actinomycetospora; species Actinomycetospora atypica. Next base: position 64,533 of record NZ_JBHSIV010000006.1, read on the forward strand.
GCGCGGTCAACGAGGTCGTCCCGCACGCCGAGCTGGAGACCACCGCGCTGCAGTGGGCCCGGGAGATCCTCGGGAAGTCGCCGCAGGCCCAGCGGATGCTCAAGTACTCGTTCAACCTCATCGACGACGGCCTCGTCGGGCAGCAGCTCTTCGCCGGCGAGACCACGCGCCTGGCCTACATGACCGACGAGGCGACCGAGGGCAAGGAGTCGTTCCTCGAGAAGCGCGAGCCCGACTGGTCGCCCTTCCCCTGGTACTACTGACCGCCCCGCCGGGAAGACCCGGGCGGACGGCGACGTTGCGGCGTCCGACCGGGTCGGCGGAAGGGGACGTCTCGTGGGTGCTGGTGGACCGGAGATCGCGGTGACGGGGGCGACGGGACGCCTCGGCGGCCGGGTGGCCCGGCTGCTCGCCGAGCGCGGCGTGCCCCAGCGGCTGGCGGTCCGCAGCCCCGCCCGGGCCCCGGAGCTCCCCGGCGCCGAGCCCGTCGCGTGCGCCTACGACCGGCCCGACCAGGTCCGGGCCGCCCTCGACGGCGTGGACACCGTGCTCATGGTCTCGGGCTCCGAGACGCCCGACCGCGTCGCGCAGCACCTGTGCTTCATCGACGCCGCCGCCGCGGCCGGGGTCCGCCGCCTCGTCTACGTCTCCTTCTTCGGGGCCTCCCCCACGGCGACGTTCACCCTCGCCCGCGACCACTGGGACACCGAGGAGCACCTCCGCGCGAGCGGCCTGACCCCGGTGGTGCTGCGCGACAACTTCTACCTCGACTTCCTGCCCGAGCTCGTCGAGGACGACGGCGTCATCCGCGGGCCCGCGGGCACCGGCCGGGTGGCCGCGGTCGCGCAGGACGACATCGCCGAGGCCGCGGCCGCGGTCCTGCTCGAGCCCCGCGGGCACGACGGCGCGACCTACGACCTCACCGGGCCCGAGGCCCTCACCCTCGACGAGGCCGCCGGGATCATCGCGCGACGCACCGGCCGGGCCGTGACGTTCCGGAACCAGACCCTCGAGGAGGCCTACGCCTCCCGCGCCGGACAGGCCCCGGACTGGCAGCTCGACGCCTGGGTCAGCACCTACACCGCGATCGCGGCGGGTGAGCTCGACGGCCCCACCGACGACGTACGCACCCTCACCGGTCACCACCCCCGCTCCCTCGACGACCTGCTCGCCGGCGGCGCGCCCGTGGAGGACAGGACCTGACCGCCTCATCCGCGAGACTCCGTCCACCCACCCGCGGAGCCCCGGAGGTCGCCCGATGTACGCACCCGCCCAGCACGACGAGGTCACCGGCCTGGTCAACTACGTCGACGAGCAGCTGACGGCCCTCCGGTCCGCCGCGTTCGGCCTGACCGAGGAGCAGGCGCGCGAGACGCCGTGCCGCAGCGCGCTGTCGGTCGGGGGCCTGATCAAGCACGCCGCGTACGTCATGCGCGGCGCGCTGGAGCGGCTGCGGACCGAGGTCACCGAGCAGCCGCTCGACGCGGTGGCCTACGCCGCCTTCACCGACAGCTTCGTGGTGCGGGACGACGAGAAGGTCGCCGGAGTGATCGAGGACTTCGACCGCACGCGCGTGGAGCTGATCGCGGCGATCGCCGCGACCGATCCGGCCGGTGTGACGACGGCGCCGCCGGCGCCGTGGCACGGGGTGTTCGAGGCGCGGCCGATCCACGCGCGGTACTACCTGGTCCACCTCGTCGAGGAGTTCGGCCGCCACGCCGGGCACGCCGACATCATCCGCGAGCAGATCGACGGGGTCTCGGTCCCGGCGCTGGTGCTCACCCTGGCCGGAGCGCCCGCCAACGACTTCTTCCGGCCCTACGAGCCGGCCCCGGGCACGCTCCTGGCGTGACGCTCGGGTACTACTGACCGCCGTGGACCTCGCCGAACGAGTCGCGACACGGCTCGCCGCCCGGGACGCCGGGACGGCGCTCCCCCGGGACCCCGATCTCGACCTGCCCGGTGCCTACGTCGTCGCCGCCGAGCTGGAGCGCCGGCTCGTCGAGCGCGGGCACCGGCGGGTCGGGCGCAAGATCGGCTTCACCAACCGCGCGACGTGGGACCAGCACGGGCTCGACCGGCCGATCTGGGCGCCCGTCTACGACGCCACGCTCACCCGCGACACCACGGTCGTCGTCGGGAATCTCCCCGGACCCCGGCTGGAGCCGGAGATCGTCGTCGGGACCGGACCCGACCTGGCGATCACGTGGGCGGCGCTCGGGGTGGAGATCGTCGCGAGCCACCACCCCGGGTGGCGGTTCTCCCCGGCGGAGGCGGTCGCCGACTTCGGCGTGCACACGCTGCTCGTGCTCGGCCCGCCGCTGCCGACCGACGACCTGGCCGGGCTCGTCGTGACCCTCACCGGACCCGGGACGACGGTCACCGGCCGGGGCGCGGACGTGCTCGGCGGGCCGGCCGAGTCGTTGCGGGCGCTCGCCGACCTCCCCGGCGCCCTGCCGATCGGGCCCGACGAGGTCGTCACCACCGGCACGCTGGTGGCGCCGCCGTGGGTGGAGCCGGGTCAGCGCTGGACCGTCTCCGTGGCCGGTGGACCGGAGATGACGCTGGACCTCACGTAGGGCCAGGATCGACGCCGTGTGCACCGAGATCGCCGATCCCACCGCCGTGGCGTTCTCCGCCCCGCGTCCGGTCGAGGGCGCCGCCGTCGATCCCGTGCACCTGGAGCCGGTCGACGCGCTGACGATCACGGTGCTCGTCGACAACTCCTTCGACGCCCTGCTCGCGAACACCGACGTCGCGACGCGGGCCCGCCTCGGCACCGGCCCCGGGGAGCCCGCGGGCCAGTACGTCGACGGCCTCGCCCGGCCGGGCCTGGTCGCCGAGCACGGGTTCTCGGCGCTGGTCACGGTGACGCGGAACGGGCACGACCACACGCTGCTCTTCGACACCGGCGTCTCCGCCGAGGGCATGGCCACCAACGGCCGCCGCCTCGACGTCGACCCCACCGACATCGGCGCCGTCGTCCTCTCCCACGGCCACGCCGACCACACCGGCGGCTTCCCCGGTCTCGAGCGCTGGCTCGGCCGCACCGCGAGCCCGCTGGTGCTGCACCCGGCGGCGTTCACCCGCCGCCGCCTCGCCCCGCCCGGGGCCCCGCCGTTCGCGATGCCGCAGCTCGACCGTGCCGCCCTCGTCGGCGACGGCATCGAGCTCGTCGAGCGCCGCGACCCGTCGTTCCTGCTCGACGACTGCGTCCTGATCACCGGCGAGGTCGACCGCACCACCGAGTTCGAGCGGGGGATGGCGTTCCACGAGGCGTTCGTCGACGACACGTGGCGCCCCGACCCGTGGATCGTCGACGACCAGGCCCTCGTCGTGAACGTGCGCGGTCACGGCCTCGTCGTGCTCACCGGCTGCGGGCACGCGGGTGCGGTGAACATCGCCCGCCACGCGCTGCGGCTCACGGGGCAGGACCGGTTGCACGCCCTGCTCGGCGGCCTGCACCTCACTGGCCCGGGCTTCGAGCAGATCATCGAGCCGACCGTCGCGGCGCTGGTCGAGCTGGCCCCCGACGTCGTCGTGCCGGCCCACTGCACCGGCTGGCGCGCGCAGATGCGCCTGGCCCAGGAGCTCGGCGACGCGTTCCTCCCGGGGGCGGTCGGCAGCAGGTACGCCTTCGGCGCCCGTGAGCCCTATCGGCGTGCTCCCCTTACTCCGTGTCCAGGCACGGATTAGTGCTCACAGGCCGGAGGCCCCGGACGAGCGTGTCGACGAGCGCCGTCGCGAACTCCTCGGTCACCGGGAGGTCGGGGATCAGCAGGCGGTGGTAGCAGGCACCCCAGAGCTGGTCGACGACGATCTCCGGGTCGACGTCCTCCCGCACCTGCCCCCGGCCCTGCGCCCGGACCACCGCCTCGATGGCCAGGTCCCGACGAGGCCGTGAGTAGGTCGCGCGGAAGGCGGCGGAGAGGTCGGGGTCGGACTGCGCCTGCCCGATGAGCTCGCCGATCACCTGCCCAGCCCGGGTCGTCCCGACGAGGCGCGCGAACGCCCGGAGCTGCGTGGTCAGGTCGGCGGCGATGTCGCCGGTGTCGGGGAACGCGAGCTGCTGCTCGACGGCGTGGAAGTAGGCCTCGAGCGCGAGCGCGCCCTTCGAGGGCCACCACTTGTGCAGCGTCGTCCGGCTGGCCCCCGACGCCGCCGAGACCGACTCGAAGGTGAACCCGCCCATCCCGCCCTCGAGCAGCAGCTCCCCGGCCGCGTCGAGGACCTCGCTCCGTACCTCGGCCGCCGGCCGTCGACCTCGAGCCACGACGAATCTCCTCCCGCTTGTGGACACGACGAGCATATCGTGCTTCCATATGGACATGACGTTCACAAACAGCACCAGGGTCGCCCTGGTCACCGGAGGGTCGGGCGGGATCGGGCGGGCCACCGCCGAGCGGCTGGCGGCCGACGGGATGGCCGTCGCCGTGCACTTCGCCGGGAACGAGGCCCGCGCGAAGGAGGTCGTCGAGGCGATCACCTCGTCCGGCGGGCACGCGATCGCCGTCGGCGGCGACGTCGCCGACGAGCACGCGATGGCCGCCGCGTTCGACGAGGTCGAGGCGGCGTTCGGCGGGATCGACGTGGTCGTGAACACCGCCGGGATCATGACGCTCGCCCCGATCGCCGAGCTCGACCTCGACGCGTTCGACCGGATGCACCGCACCAACGTCCGCGGCACGGTCGTCGTCGCCCAGCAGGCGGCGCGGCGGGTCCGGGCCGGCGGGGCGATCGTCCTGTTCTCCACCACCGTCACGCGCACCTCGTTCCCCACCTACGGCGGCTACGTCGCCACCAAGGGGGCCGTCGAGGCGATCGTCCCGGTGCTCGCGAAGGAGATGCGCGGGCGCGACGTGACGGTCAACGCGGTCGCCCCCGGCCCCACGGCCACGCCGCTGTTCCTCGACGGCAAGTCCGACGACGACGTCGCCCGGCTCGCGCAGGCCGCCCCGCTCGAGCGCCTCGGCACACCCGAGGACATCGCGGGCGCGGTCGCGTTCCTGGCCGGTCCGGCGCGCTGGACCAACGGCCAGACCCTGTTCACCAACGGCGGGCTCGCCTGAGCCCCGGAGGGATTCTCATGATCAGCATCGTCACCGGAGCGTCGAGCGGATTCGGCGCCATGACCGTCCGCGCCCTCGCCGACGCCGGGCACACCGTCTACGCCGGCATCCGCGACACCGAGGGCCGCAACGCCCCCGCGGTCGCCGACGCGGCCGAGTACGCGGCCACGCACGGGGTCGACCTGCGCACCGTCGAGATGGACGTCGCCGACCAGGCCTCCGTCGACGCCGCGATCGCGACGATCGTGCGGGACGCCGGCGGGCTCGACGTCGTGGTGCACAACGCCGGGCACATGGTCCTCGGGCCCACCGAGGCGTTCACCCCGGAGCAGATCGCGGCCGTCTACGACGTCAACGTGCTCTCCACCCAGCGCGTCAACCGCGCGGCGCTCCCGCACCTGCGGGCCCAGGGCCACGGGCTGGTCCTCTGGGTGGGGTCGTCGAGCACGCGCGGCGGCACCCCGCCCTACCTCGCGCCGTACTTCGCGGCGAAGGCCGCCGAGGACTCCCTGGCGGTCAGCTACGCCGCCGAACTGGCCCGCTTCGGCGTGGACACCAGCATCGTCGTGCCGGGATCGTTCACCACGGGCACCAACCACTTCGCGAACGCCGGGCACGCGGCCGACGAGGCCGTGGCCGGCGCCTACGAGGAGCACTACGCCGGGCTGATGGACCAGGTGGGCGAGCGCCTCGCCGAGCTCTCCCCGCCCGACGCCGACCCCACCGAGGTGGCCCGCCAGATCGTGCGCGTCGTCGGGCTGCCGAACGGCCGCCGCCCGCTGCGGGTGCACGTCGACCCGGCCGACGACGGCGCCGAGGTGGTCAACGCCGTGGGCGACCGGATCCGCACCGAGTTCTACCGGCGGATCGGCCTCGCGGACCTCGTGGGGTGATCACCGGTGAGCACTGATCCGTGCCGGGGCACGGACTAGTGCTCACGTGTGCTCACCTGCGGTGGCGGCTCGGCGACTCGTCGGCGGCCCGGTGGTCGCCGGGCCGCGCGTCGGCGTCCTCGGCCCGGCGACGCCCGCCGGCCCCGCTCGGGGAGACCGCGGGCTCGTCGTGCTGGTGACGGCTCCCGGCCGACTCGTCGCCCTCGCCGAAGGACATGAGGCGGCGCCGCCCGCCGCTCGCCGGGCGAGGGACGACCCCGGTGACCGCGTCGGGCTCGGGGGCCCGCCGCCGTCCCGTCGCAGGCACGGCCGGGACCGGCTGCGAGGGCGCGGGCCGGACCGGGGTGCGGCGCGGCGGGGCCGGGGCGAGCGGCGGGCGCACGGCCGTCCCCGGGTGTGACGAGGGGCCCGCACGCCGGGACTCGGGGACGCGCACCGTCGTCGTCCGCGCGAGACCCCGCGGGGGCGACGGCGGCGCCTGGAACCGGGGGTCGCGGCGGAAGTCCGACGCGGGCCGCAGCGCGTTGAGGGCCGCGAGCGGGCTCTCCTCGGTCTCGCTCGGCAGCATCATCGAGCCGGCGTCGATCACCGGCGGGGCCGGGGCGGGGCGGCGCGCCCCGCGGGGGCGCAGGGGGCGCTGGGCGGGGCCCGGGACGATCGCGGGCCGGCGCCCGGCCGCGAGGTCCTCGATCCAGCCGAGACCCAGCGCGAACGCCGTGGTCAGGACCACCGCGGTCCCCACCAGCTCCCACGTGCCGGGCCAGCCGAACCGATCGTTCAGCGGCACGGCCAGCGCGATCGCCACGTTGTGCCAGAGGTAGATCGTCACCGCGCGGGCGTTGATCACCGTGATGAGGCGGCCGAGCCCCGGGATGCGCTCCAGCCACGCCAGGCGCGGCGTGTAGCGCAGGACGAGCAGCACCGCGCCGAGGGAGACCAGCGCCTGGCCGAGCGGGATGTCGTTGAGGTCGATGCCGATCTCGCCCTCGGGGTGCGAGAGCGCCCACGCGACCCCGGCGCCGATCGCGGTCCCCGCGGCCAGCAGCGCCCAGCCCCAGTTGAGCCGGCGCAGCGTCCCGTCGCGGTGGGCGAACCCGAGCATCCAGCAGCCGGCGAAGATCGAGGCGTCGACGAGGGCCGTGCCCACCGCGCCGAAGTCGCGCACCGCGCCGCCGAGGACCGCGTCGAGGGCGACGATCACGAGCGGCGCCAGGATCGCCAGCGCCGGGCGGCGCCGCCATGCCCACAGCAGGGCCGGGGTGAGCAGCACCAGCCACAGGTAGGTGCGGATGTACCAGAGGACGGTGGTCGCCTCGCCGGCCCACTCCGTGCCCGGCGGGTCGAGGACGGGCAGCACCCAGAACAGCCACTGCGCGGTGTCGGGGGCCTCGTCGGGACCGAACCCGTGCCACACCATCACCGGTACGACGATCACCGCGAACAGCCAGAACGGCGGGAGCAGCCGCTTGAGGCGGCGCCCGATCACGTCGACGGCCTCCGCGCGGCGCAGCGACGCCAGCATCAGCGACCCGCCGAGCGCGAACATCACGCCCATCGAGGGGAAGACGAACGACAGCCAGCCCCACCCGACGACGTGGTAGCCGATCACGCGGACCAGCGCGACGGCCCGCAGCACGTCGAGCCAGCGGGTCCGCTCCAGCGGGGCCTCGCCCTTCGGGCTCGCGGCGTCCTTCGCGACGACCGCCGGGTCCTTCCCGACGACCGCGGCCCCGGTGGCCCGGGCCGGTGGCAGCGATGTGCCACCGCGGACACCGGACGTCCGCGGAGTGCCACCGCTGACACCGCCGGCCCCGACACCGACAGCCCCGGCACCACCGGCGCCGGCCGGCACCACGGCGGGCTGACCCGGCATGAGCGCGCGCAGCGCCCCGAGGCGCTGCATCCGCTGCCAGCGCACCCGGCCGCCCATCACCGCCGCGAGCAGCGAGCGCACGAGGACCGCGTACATCAGCGGCCGGTAGAGGACCTGCTGCACCGGGGCCACCCACAGCGGCCCGAGCGGCTCGCCGTCGAGGCGGAAGGCGTAGGCGGCGGCCGCGGTCTGCAGCAGCAGCATCGAGCCCCACAGCGCCAGCGTCAGCGCCGGGTCGCCGAAGATCAGCCCGTAGACGAAGAAGAGGTCGACCAGCGGCGCGGCCAGCGGGAACAGCACCTGGAACAGGCCGATGTGACCGAGCCCGAGCCAGCCGGTGCGGCGCGAGTCGCCCTGCTCGCGCAGCGACCGCCGGTGCTTCCAGACCGCCTGCATCGTCCCGTAGGTCCACCGGTAGCGCTGCCGCCAGAGCTGGGACAGCGTGGTCGGCGCCTCGGTCCAGGCGATCGCCCGCTCCTCGTAGACCACACCCCAGCCGGCCCGGCCGAGCGCGATCGTGAGGTCGGTGTCCTCGGCGAGGGTGTCGAGGGAGAGCCCGCCGACCCCGAGCACGGCCTCGCGCCGGAACGCCCCGGCCGCGCCGGGGATCGTCGTGATGGCCCGGAGCGTGTCCTGCACGCGGCGGTCGACGCCGAAGCCGACGACGTACTCGATGTGCTGCAGGCGCGGGATCAGCGCCGTGCGGTTGGCGATCTTGACGTTGCCCGCGACCGCCCCGATCGCCGGGTCGGCGAACGGGGCGACGAGGCGGGCGACGGTGTCCCGCTGGAACACGGTGTCGCCGTCCATCATGATCACGAGGTCGTTCTTCGCCCGCGCGACGCCGGTGTTCAGCGCGATCGCCTTGCCGCTGTTCGGCTGCCGGATCACGCGCACGGCGGGCAGGCCGAGCGATTCGACGAGCTCCGCGGTGCCGTCGGTGGAGCCGTCGTCGACGACCAGGACCTCGAGGGGGTGGTCGTTCGCGAGGATCGAGCGCAGCGTGGCCTCGATGTTCTCGGTCTCGTTGAAGGCCGGGACGATCACCGAGACCGGCCGGCGCTCCGCCGGGCCCCAGCTGAAGGACGGGTCCCGACGACGCCGCGCGTGGCGGCGGGCCACGACGAGGGTGAGCAGCAGGCGCAGCACCACGATCAGCCCGACGACGATCAGCATGGCCTGCAGGAACCGCACGGTGCCGGTGGCGAGGTCGACCGCCCCGACGAGCCCGCCGCCGACCATGCGGTCGCGGTCGGTGGCCGCGATGTGCGCCGAGGGCGCGCCCACGGCGCCGGTGACGGTCTCGAACCGGTAGCCCTGCGCCCGCAGCTCGGGGATCAGGCGGTCGAGGGCCGCGACCGTCTGGGCGCGGTCGCCGCCGGCGTCGTGGAGCAGCACCGCGGCGCCCGCCCCGTCGCGCGGGGTGGAGTTCCGGACGATCGCGTCGACGCCGGGGCGCTGCCAGTCCTCGCCGTCGACGTCGGTCAAGACGTTGACGTAGCCCTGCCGGCCCGACTCGAGCACCGCGGCGTACGCGGGGTCGTCGATCGCGTCGGGGGTGGAGGAGAACGGCGGGCGGACGAGGTAGGTGGTCTCGCCGGTGGCGCCCGCGATCGCGAGCTGGGTCTCGCCGAGCTCCCGGTCGAGGCGCCACGCGGGCACCGTGCCGAGGTCGACGTGGGTGAAGGTGTGGATGCCGATCTCGCTGCCGGCGGCGCGGATCTGGCGCAGCAGGTCGGGGTGGCGCACCGAGAGCGACCCGACGACGAAGAAGGTGCCCGGCACGCGGTGCTTCGCGAGCACCGCGAGGATCTGCGGGGTCCACGTGGGGTCGGGGCCGTCGTCGAAGGTCAGGGCGATCGTGCGCGGCGGGATCGGGGTCGACCGCGCCGGGGCGGTGCGGCCGTCGACGAAGGTCCCGCCGTTCGAGACCTCCGGCGGCACCGTGGCGCTCTCGCCCTGCTCGTGCTCCACGGCGTCGTTGCCCACCGAGGCGTTCACGAGGCCGGTCACCGCGAGCACCGTCGCGACGAGCAGCACCAGCACCGTGACGACGAGCCAGGTGCCGACCGAGGGGCGCGTGGACGCGTCACCCGAACGTGCCACCCGTCCACCGTCCTCGTCACCGGGATCGTCACGCGCCGACGATCGTGTCCGTAGTGTGACATCTCGATCCGGTCACGCTCCGACGGGACGAGCGGGTGCCGTCACCGTCCGTGGACCCTCCCGGGTACGCTGTCCGGTTCGTCCGGTTGATCCTCACGATGCGGGGCGTTCGAGGGAGACGGTTGCGCGGACGGGTGGTCGGCGTCACGGTGCTCGGCATGTCCGGTCGCCGTCCTCCCCTCTCGCGGGCGGGCGGGCGCCCCGCCCGGCCGCGCCGGTCGCGGCTGGTCCGCCGCCTGCTGGGGATCGAGATCGTCACGGTCCTCGTGACGGTGCTCATCGCGGCCGGGGTGAGCGCGGTGGGTACGAGCTCGCTCGTGGAGGCCGACGCGACCGCTCGGATGCTCGGGCTCGCCCGCACCGTGGCCGCCGCCCCGGGGGTGGCCCCGGCCGTCGTCGCCCGGGACGTCGCCACGCTCCAGCCCGCCGCGGAGCAGGTGCGGACCACCGCCGACACCTCGTTCGTCACGATCATGACCCCGGACGGCACGCGCCTGACCCACCCCGACCGCTCGCTCATCGGCGCGACCTACCAGGGCACGTTCCTCCCGGCCGCCCGCGGCGAGACGGTCGTCGAGACCTTCCCGGGCACCCTCGGGCCCTCGGTGCGGGCGATCGTGCCGGTCCGCGGCGGCGACGGCGCGGTCGTCGGGATGGTGGCGGTCGGGCTGCTGCAGGTCGACGTGGCCGGCCGGGTGCTCCGCGAGCTCGGGTTCCTCGCGCTCGGGGCGCTCGTGGCGATCGGGCTCGGGGTCGGTCTCGCCGTGCTCGCGGCCCGGCGGGTTCGCCGCGACACCCTCGGGCTCGAGCCCTCGGAGATCACGGCCCTGCACCGCCACCACGAGGCCGTCCTGCACGCGATCCGCGAGGGCCTGCTGGTCCTGGACGCGGACGACCGCATCGTCGTGGTCAACGACGAGGCGGTGCGCCTGCTCGGTCTCCCGCCGGACACCGTCGGCCACACCCTCGCCGAGCTCGGCGTCGACCCCGCGCTCGCCGCACGGCTGGCCGACCCCAGTCCCGTCGCCGACGAGACCCTGCTCGTCGGGGAACGGCTGCTGCTGCTCAACCGCACCCGTGCCGGCGAGGCGAGCGGAGCGACGGGGGAACGGGGCCGCTCGTGGGTGCTCACGCTGCGGGACCGCACGGAGGTCGAGCAGGTGATGCGTGCCCTGGACGACGCCCGCTCGGTGGCCGGCGCGCTGCGCTTCCAGGCCCACGAGCACGCCAACCACCTGCAGGCCGTCTCGACGCTCATCGAGCTCGGCGCCCACGACGACGCCCGCGAGCTCGCCGTGCGCTGGAGCCGCGACATCGCCGACCTCGGCGTCGACCTGCGGGAGCGGATCGCCGACGCCGGGCTCGCGGCGCTCGTGCTCGACAAGGCCACCGACGCCCGCGACCGCGGGGTCGACCTGCGGGTGACCGCGGAGTCGGCGCTGGAGGTCCCGGAGGGCTCCGACGACCTCGTGACCATCGTCGGGAACCTGCTCGACAACGCCCTCGACGCCGTCCTCGACGGACCGGGGCGCGGCACCGTCGAGCTCGACCTGCGCGAGGGCGCGGGGGCCGTGGCGATCCGGGTGGCCGACGACGGCCCCGGGCTCGCCGACCCCGACGCGGCCTTCACCCCGGGCTGGTCGACCAAGGGCGGTCGTCCCGGGGGCCGGGGGCTCGGGCTGGCCCTGGTGGCGCGGGTGGTCGAACGGCGGGGCGGGACGGTGACCACCGGCCCCGGCATCGACGGCAGCGGGACGGGCTTCGTCGTGACCCTGCCGCGCGGGAGCAGCTCAGGCAGCTCAGGCGGACTGCGCGGCGAGGCGGTAGCCGACGCCGCGCACCGTGACCACGAGCCCGGGGGCGCCCAGGCGTGAGCGCAGGGCCGCGACGTGCACCTCGAGCGTGCGCCGGCCCGCGTCCGCGCCGGCGTCGTCGGGGGCGAGGCCCCACACGTCGTCGAGCAGTTCCTCCCGCGTGACCACCCGGCCCTCGCGGCGGGCGAGCGCGGCGAGCAGGTCGAACTCCTTGCGGCGCAGGACGACCTCGGCGCCGTCGATCCGCACCTCGCGGGCGGCGAGGTCGATCTGCATGGGCCCGACCGTCACGGCGGAGGCGAGCGCGTGGCCGGCCGAGCGGCGCATCACGGCCTCGATCCGCGCCAGCAGCTCGTCGATCGAGAAGGGCTTGACCACGTAGTCGTCGGCCCCGCTGCGCAGGCCCATCACGCGCGCGCTGTCGTGGCCGCGGGCGGTGACGGCGATGATCGGCACGGAGGACAGGCCGCGGATGCGGCGGCAGACCTCGATGCCGTCGAGGTCGGGCAGGCCGAGGTCGAGCAGCACGAGGTCGGGCGGGTCGGCGGTGTCGGCGACCCGCTCCACGGCGGCCACCCCGGTCCCGGCCGTGGCGACCCGCCAGCCCTGCGCGCGCAGGACCTTCGCCAGTGCCTCGCGCACGGCCTCGGTGTCCTCGACCAGCAGCACCTTCATGGTTGGCTCAAAGATTCCTCAAGTTCATGGTGCGCGACCTGTGCCACACCGTCGGGCCGTCCCTAACCTCACAGCACCGGATGAGACCTGCGCCACCCCTGGGGCCGGGTCGGCCGCCACACCGCCCGAAATAGGAGACATCGATGTCGACGACCGCCGAGGCCGCCCCGGCCGATCCGTCACCGCCCGCCAAGCGCCGGGGAGGTGTCTACAAGCAGCTGTGGTTCTGGGTGGTCGTCGGCATCACCGCCGGCATCGTCGTGGGTCTGGCGGCGCCCGGCTTCGCCTCCGACCTCAAGGTCCTGCCCGACATCTTCATCCAGCTCATCAAGATGGTGACCGCGCCGGTCATCTTCTGCACCGTCATCGTCGGGATCGCCTCGATCGGCAGCCTCGCCTCCGCCGGCGGGATCGCGGCCCGGGCCCTCGGCTACTTCCTGCTGATGACCGTCATCGCGCTCGGGCTCGGCCTGGTCGTGGTCAACATCGTCAAGCCGGGCGCCGGCTTCCCCCAGATCCCGCCGGACCCGTCGACGCTCGCCGAGGCCCAGGAGGACGTGGCCGCGGGCTCGAAGGGCGGCGGCGCACTCGACTTCATCCAGAACTCGCTGCTGCCGGAGAGCTTCCTCGGCCCGTTCGTCGAGAACGAGATCCTGCGCGTGCTGGTCCTCGCGATCCTCGTGGCCGCCGCGACCTCGATGTTGGCCCCGGCCCTGCGCAAGCGGGTCGTCGGCGGGATCGACCTCATCGCCAAGGTCATCTTCGGCATCATCCGCATGATCATGTTCCTGGCGCCGCTCGCGGCCTTCGGCGGCATCGCCTACACCGTCGGCGCCCTGGGCGGGGAGAGCCTCACCAACCTGCTCTCGCTGATGGTCACCTTCTGGGCCACCTGCGCGCTCTTCGTCTTCGGCGTGCTCGGCGTCGTCTGCCTGCTGTCCGGCTTCAACGTCCTCAAGCTGATCCGGATGATCAAGGACGAGATCCTCATCATCGTCGGGACGTCGTCCTCGGAGACGGTGCTCCCCCGCCTGCTCGCCAAGCTCGAGGCGGCCGGCGCCTCCCGCTCGACCGTCAGCATGGTGCTGCCGACCGGGTACTCGTTCAACCTCGACGGCACCTGCATCTACCTGACGATGGCCGCGCTGTTCATCGCCCAGGCCGGCGGGCAGGACCTCCCCTGGGGCGTCCAGCTGGGCCTCGTGGCGCTGATGCTGCTGACCTCGAAGGGTGCGGCCGGCGTCTCGGGCGCCGGCCTCATCACCCTCGCGGCCTCGCTGCAGGCCTTCGGCGGCGAGTTCTACACCGTCGAGTCGATCGCGATCGGCATCGCGATCATCGCCGGCATCGACCGCATCATGAGCGAGGGCCGCGCCCTCACGAACGTCATCGGCAACACGGTCGCCGTGATGGTGGTGGCCGGCTGGTGCGGCGAGCGCGACGACGTGAAGTTCAAGGCCGCGCTGGACGACCCGTCGCTGGTCCGCGACGCGATCGAGCAGGAGACCCAGGGCGGCGAGGACCTCGACGCCGAGGAGAAGGACCGGACGCCGGTGGGCGCCTCGGCCTGATCCCGCCCGGCCCGTCGGAGAACGACCGACGGCCCGTTCGTCACCAGAAAAGGTGACGAGCGGGCCGTTCGTCCGTTCCGGGGATCAGTACGTCGGCAGCGAGGTGTCGACCTGCTGGGCCCAGCCGGTGACGCCGCCGCCCACGTGCACGGCGTTGGAGAAGCCGGCGTGCTGCAGGGCGGAGAGCGCCTCGGCGGAGCGGACGCCGGACTTGCAGTAGAGGATCGTCTGGCGGTCCTGCGGGATCTCCGCGAACGCCTCACCCGAGAGGATCTTGTCCTTGGGGATGAGCTTCGCGCCCGGGATGCGGACGATCTCCCACTCGTGGGGCTCGCGGACGTCGATGAGCTCGAACTTGTCGCCCGCGTCCATCTTCTCCTTGAGCTCGACCGCCGTGATGGTGTGGCCGGCGGCCGCCGACTGCGCCTCGTCGGAGACGACGCCGCAGAAGGCCTCGTAGTCGATGAGCTCGGTGATCTCGACGGCGTTGGGGTCGCGACGGATCTTGACCTCGCGGTACTCCATGTCGAGGGCGTCGTAGACCTTGAGCCGGCCGAGCAGCGTGTCGCCGATGCCGCAGATCAGCTTGATCGCCTCGGTGACCATGATCGAGCCGATCGACGCGCAGAGCACGCCCAGCACGCCGCCCTCGGCGCACGACGGGACCATGCCCGGCGGCGGGGGCTCGGGGTAGAGGTGCCGGTAGTTGAGGCCCTGCCCGTTCGGGGCGTCCTCCCAGAACACCGAGACCTGGCCCTCGAAGCGGAAGATCGAGCCCCAGACGTAGGGCTTGCCGAGCAGCACCGCCGCGTCGTTCACCAGGTAGCGCGTGGCGAAGTTGTCGGTGCCGTCGAGGATCAGGTCGTAGTCGCGGAAGACGTCCAGCGCGTTCGACGAGTCCAGCGGCTGCTCGTGCAGGTTGACGTGCACGAACGGGTTGATCTCGGCGACCGACTCCTTGGCCGACACGGCCTTGGGCTTCCCGATGTCGGACTGGCCGTGGATCACCTGGCGCTGCAGGTTCGACTCGTCGACCACGTCGAAGTCGACGATGCCGAGCGTGCCGACACCGGCGGCGGCCAGGTAGAGCAGCGCCGGGCTGCCGAGGCCGCCGGCCCCGACCACCAGGACCTTGGCGTTCTTGAGGCGCTTCTGACCGTCGACCCCGACGTCGGGGATGATCAGGTGCCGCGAGTAGCGGGCGACCTCCTCCTTCGTCAGCTCGGCGGCCGGTTCCACCAGGGGCGGCAGGGATGCCATCGCGCGTCCATCTCCTTCGTCGACTACCTCGCCACGATTCAACCCCACGGCCGCGGCGCGTGTTCCCGCCTCAGCGACCCGTGGGGTTCGGCCAGGCGTTCGGCCGGCAGACCTTGCCGTCGCGGGGGATCTGGATGCCCTGCGGGTTCGAGTCGGTGAGCTGGGCGAGGTAGTCGTTCGACACCCCGAAGCTCTGCTGCATCATCACCGGCGCCAGCTCCCCGGCCGCCGGGCACGGCACGTGCTGGTTGCGGAACACGTGCCCGACCTCGTGGTTGATCGCGTACTGCCGGTAGAGGCCCAGCTGCCCCTCGAAGGCGGCCGCGCCGCGCACCCAGCGCGACCCGTTGATCAGCACCCGCCCGATGTCGGACTTCCAGCACGACGCCTCGTACCGGATCTGGTAGCCGCACTGCGCGCGCGTGGTCAGCTGCGAGGTGAGGCTGATGCGGAAGTCGGGCACCACGCCGGAGGTCGCGTCGACCCGGCGCAGCGCGATCTGGCCGGTGCCCGCCCAGCTGCGCGGGTCGTCGAGGGTCGCGTCGACCGCGGTCGCGAACGCGCCGTCGCCCTCGGCCAGCGTCGCGCCGTCCTCGATCTCCACGGTGTAGGTGTAGACGCGCCCGACGCCGACCTGCGGCGTGGTGCCCGGCACCACCCGCCACGTGCCCGCGCCGGAGACCGGGAAGTCGCCGCCCGCGGGCAGCTCGGCGGTGGGGATGCTGACGCCCGCGTAGTCCCCGCCGAGCGGGGCCTCCCCGACGACGGGGCCCTGCTCGGCCGCCGCGGCCGGCGAGCGGACGTCGGTGGTCTCCGCGCTCGGCGCGAGGGCGCGCACCACGACGAAGCCGGTGAGGGCGAGCAGGACGACGCCGATCGCGACGAGCGCGCCCCGGCGCGAGCGGGGCGCGGGGGCGGCCGGCGCCCGCTCCGGGCTCCACGACGCGGCGAGGGGCTCGCCCCGGCGCCGCCGCGAGCGGGCCGGGCGCTGGTCCTCCGGACGCCGGTCGTCGGGCGCGTCCGCGCCCCGCGGAGGCCGAGCCTCGCCGTGCTCCGTCCCCGACGGGCGCGACGAGCCGCTCGGTCGGGTCACTCCTGCACGGTCCCACACACTTCGGACGTGCCCCCGACGGTGTCCCACGAACCCGCGGCCACGGCATCGGCCATCCCGAGGACCGCCCGCGCGACCAGCTCCGGGCGCTCCATCTGCGCCACGTGCCCGGTCCCGGGCAGGCGCAGGAGCCGCGCCCGCGGGATCGTCGCGACCGTCCGCCGCGCCTTCCGGACCGAGATCAGCCGGTCCTGCTCACCCCACACGACGAGCGTCGGGCAGCTCACGCGGGCGGCCGTGGCCCAGAGCGAGCGCGAGCGCGGGGCGAACCAGGTGCCGACGAGCCCGCCGAAGGAGCGCTGCAGCGCCTCGGCCAGCCACGGGTAGGCGGCCCGCTCGGTCGCCTCGGTCACGGCCTGGGCGAACGCCGCGGGGCTCACGGCGTCGGGGTCGGCGTAGCAGAGGGCCATGGTGCGGCGCAGCCGTGTCCCGGGGTCCTCGGCGGCCAGTTCCCGGCGGGTGCGGGCCCCGACCAGCGGGATCGCCGCGAGCGCCATCTTCCCGTCGCCGAGGCGCGCGGGCGCGGGCCGCAGGTCGGGCATCGCCGGGCTGACCAGCGTCGTCGTCAGGATCTTCGCGGGCACCTCGGCCGCCACGGTGAGCGACACCGCGCCGCCGAGGGAGTTCCCGACGAGGTGCACGGGCCCGTCGAGCCCGTCGACGTAGGCGGCCACGGCGTCGGCGTGGGCACGCAGCGAGTAGTCCCGGTCGGGACGCGGGGAGGAGTGCCCGAAGCCGGGCAGGTCGACGGCGTGCCCGTGCCAGCGCGACGACAGCCCGCCCGCGAGGTCGGTCCAGTTGGTGGCCGACCCCCCGAGGCCGTGGACGTAGACGACGGTGCCGGTCGCCTCGCCGACCGCCGGGGTCTCCCGGACGTGCAGCTCGATCCCGTCCGCCACCACCCGGCGGCCGGGCCAGTGCGGCGTCGGGGCGCCGATCGGCCCGAGGGCGCGCGTCGGGGCGAGCGGCACCGTCCACCCGCCCGTCACCGGCTGGCCACCGCGCGGCACCGTGATCGTCACCCGACCAGGATGCCCGGTGTCCGGCGGGTGAAGCGAACCCGACCCCGAGGTGTCCGCCGCGCGACGACGCGCGGACGGTCCGTGACGGACGCACGGGGACCGGACGATCGGTAGGGTCGCCGGGTCAGGGCCCGTGCTCACCGGGACGGGTGCCCACGGTCACGCGACCGACGAGCCGGTGACGAGCGGGAGAGCGGGGGACGGGCGATGAGCGAGCCCGGACGGATGGCGGGTGCGCCCACGGCGCCGTCGGGAGCGGGTCGCCCCCGGATGTCCCGGTCGCAGCGACGCGCGCAGCTGCTGGCCGCCGCGCGGTCGGTGTTCGGCGCCCAGGGCTACCACGCGGCGGCCATGGACGAGATCGCCGAGCGTGCCGGCGTCAGCAAGCCGGTGCTCTACCAGCACTTCCCCGGCAAGCTCGACCTGTACCGCGCGCTCGTCGACACCGCGGCCAACGAGATGGTGCGCACCGTCCGGGCGGCCATGCGCTCCACCACCGACAACAAGGCCCGCGTGCACGCGGCGGTCCAGGCCTACTTCGACGTGGTGTCGTCCCGCGACGGCGCGATGCGCCTGGTCTTCGAGACCGACACGCGCGCCACCCCGGAGATCGCCGAGATCGTCGACCGGGCGACGTCGGACTGCATCGACGCGGTCACCGAGGTGGTGACGGCGGACGCGGGGCTCGAGCCCGAGCGGGCGCGGCTGCTCGCGGTCGGGCTGGTGGGGCTCTCGACGACGGCGGCCCGCTACTGGCTCGACGCCGGCCTGCAGCCCCCGCGCGAGGACGCGATCGCCCTCATGTCGACCCTCGCCTGGCGCGGGATCGGCGGCGGGTTCCCCCGCCAGGAGCACTAGACCGAGTCACCCCGCCGGGCGACACCCGAGCCCGGCCGGGGGCCCCGCGGGACCCCCGGTCGAGCGGGGGATCTCAGCTGCCGACACCGAAGCCGACGCGGCGCACCTCGGACGGCGCGATCTCCACGTAGGCGATCCGGGCGGCCGGGATGAGGTAGCGACGGCCCTTGTCGTCGGTCAGCGACAGCGTGCTGCTGCTGCCCGACAGCGCGCCGTCGACGAGCTCCGTGACCTCCTCGGGCGTCTGAGCGCTCGAGACGACGAGCTCGCGCGGGCTTTCCGCGACGCCGATCTTGACCTCCACGCGACCCTCCGGTCCTTATCGACTGCCCCCCGATACCGGCGGGCGACCGCAGGTTAGTGCAGATCGACCACCCGGGAGGGCCGGGCTCGCTGAGGGCGAACGCGCGACGGGCCGGCGCCCGGATCAGAGCCCCAGCGCCGTCACCCGCCGGTTGTGCGCCGACTTGAGGCGCTTGAGCACCACGGAGCGCGTCGACGTCGTGTCCTCGGGGACCACCGCGGCGAGCCCGGGGTACTCCTGCAGGGCCGCCGTCACCGCGGCGAGGGCCTCCCCGAGCAGGCGACGGGCCCACATGGCCAGGCGCGCGTGCACCTGCGGGTCGGCGCACGCGGCGTGGACGCGGGCGTCGACGAAGGCGTCGTGCCCCGCGTCGGCGATCACCTCGCGCACCAGCTCGGCCTCCGGCCCGGTCAGCCCCTCGAGGGCCTCGGCCTGCAGGTCGGTGACGAGCCCGCGCCCCAGCCGGGTGGCGACGAGGGCCTCGGGCCAGTCCCGCGGCTCCACGGTGCGCAGCAGCCCGTCGACGCGCTCGACGAACGGCGCCATCGCGTCGAGGACGTCGACCCCGCGGCCCGCGAGGTGGTCGCGGACCCGCACGTAGTGGTCCATCTCGACGGCGGCGAGCGTGGCGAGCTCGGCGCGCCCGGCCAGGTCGGGCGCCTGCTGCGCGTCGGCGGCGAGCCGGCTGAACGCGCAGAGCTCCCCGTAGGCCACCAGGCCGAGGAGGGCGACGGCCTCGTCCTGCACACCGCTGGGATCACCGCTCACGGCGGCCACCCTAGGGGTGAACCGGGCGCGCGACGTGGTGGTGCCGACCGCACGCGGGACCGACGGGTACCATGGCGACTGGTCCGAGCCGGTGACGCCCCCTCAGACCGATGTGGCCCCGCCGGGGCCGCTCCCCCACGCACTCCGTCGCCGGCTCCGGCCTCCCGCGGGCGTGCGGCCGAGAGGTACCCACCACCCGGAACCGCCACCGCGGGACGCACCAGAGCGCGCGGGCGCCACGTCGGCTCTCCCGCCCCGGTGCCGGCCCCGCCGGCACCGTCCCGACCGGGCATCGCTGCCCGGGACCGGGAAGGCGGTCGAGCCAGCCGGCACATCTCGCGTGCACGAGCCGCGAGGAAGGCAGCCCGCTTGAACACCACCGAGAACGATCCCGCACCCGCCGACGAGGGCGACCTCGGCACCACCGCCGTCGCCACCACCACGACGTCGGACAGCTCCCCCACCTTCGCCGAGCTCGGCGTGGCCCCGGAGATCGTCGAGGCGCTCGCCGCGAACGGCATCGAGCGCACGTTCGCCATCCAGGAGCTGACGCTGCCGCTGGCACTCGCCGGCGAGGACGTGATCGGCCAGGCGCGCACCGGCACCGGCAAGACGCTGGGCTTCGGCGTCCCGCTGCTCCAGCGCCTCGGCGTCCCCACCGAGGACGGCACGCCCCGCGCGCTCGTCGTGGTCCCCACCCGCGAGCTGTGCGTGCAGGTCGCGAAGGACCTCGAGGGCGCCTCGAAGGGCCTCGGCACCCGCGTCGTGTCCATCTACGGCGGCCGCCCCTACGAGCAGCAGATCGCCGCGCTGCAGTCCGGCGTCGAGCTCGTCGTCGGCACCCCGGGCCGGCTGCTCGACCTGGCCCAGCAGGGCCACCTCGTGCTCGCCAAGGTGGGCGGGCTGGTGCTCGACGAGGCCGACGAGATGCTCGACCTGGGCTTCCTGCCCGACGTCGAGCGCATCCTGTCGATGCTCCCGGCCACGCGCCAGACGATGCTGTTCTCCGCGACGATGCCCGGGCCGATCATCACGCTGGCCCGCACGTTCCTCACGCAGCCCACGCACATCCGCGCCGAGCAGGTCGACGCCAGCGCGATCGGCGAGCGCACCGCCCAGTTCGTCTACCGCGCCCACGCGATGGACAAGGTCGAGATGCTCGCCCGCACCCTCCAGGCGACCGACCGCGGCCCGACGATGGTGTTCACCCGCACCAAGCGCACCGCGAGCAAGGTCTCCGAGGAGCTCGCCGAGCGCGGCTTCAAGGTCGGGGCCGTGCACGGCGACCTCGGTCAGGGCGCCCGCGAGCACGCGCTGAAGGCGTTCCGCACGGGGCGCATCGACGTCCTGGTCTGCACCGACGTCGCCGCCCGCGGCATCGACGTCACCGGGGTCACGCACGTGATCAACTACCAGTGCCCCGACGACGCGAAGACCTACATCCACCGCATCGGCCGCACCGGCCGCGCGGGGAAGACCGGCATCGCGATCACGCTCGTCGACTGGGACGACCTGCCCAAGTGGAAGGTCATCTCCGACGACCTCGAGCTCGGCGCGCCGCACCCGCCGGAGACCTACTCCAACTCGCCGCACCTCTACCGCGACCTCGGGATCCCCGACGACGCCACGGGGCGCGTCGCCCGGCGTCGCCGCCCGGCCGAGGAGGAGGACGAGAACGCCCCCGCCGAGCCCGAGGCGACGGTCACGACCGAGGAGCCGAAGCGGCCCCGCCGTTCCCGCGCCCGCACCCGCCGCCGCGGCGGCGAGGTCGTCTCCGGGTCCGAGGAGGCCGGCGACGGCGACGAGGCGTCCGACGACGCCGGTCCGGCCGCCGACGCGGTCGCGGCGCCGACCACCGGGTCCGACCACGCCGAGTCCGCCGACGGCGACGCCGAGGGCGCGTCCGACGGCGACTCCGGGGGTCGACGCCGCCGCCGCCGTCGCGGCCGCGGCAGCCGGGGCGGCTCCACGGCCGGGACGGCCCCGGAGACCGCCGCGGTGGGCGCAGAGGACTGATCGGTCGGTGAGTGCCCCCGCGCAGCACGAGCGGCCGCCCGGGTCGGGCCCCGCGCCCGCACCCGGGTCGCCGCCGTCCTGGCGGGACACCTGGTTCCCCCGTCCCGAACGGCGCCGGCGCACCGACCTCGTGGTCATCGCGCTGATCGTGGTCGCGGCCGTCGTCGGGACGGTGCTCGTCCTCAACGCGGGCGACGAGTCGTCGACCTCGCTCACCCAGGCCCCGACCCCGCTCGCGCCGGTGGCGGAGGGGCCCGTGCCCACCGCGCTCGCCGAGGCGTGGCGGGCCGCGAACCCGGCCGGGGCACCCCCCGGGCCTGGGCTCCTCGCGGGCCCGGCCACCTCCGGGCCGGCCGTGGCCACCGGGCGCACCGACGCCGGGGGCAGCGTCGTGTCCGGGCTCGACGCGGCCACCGGCACCGTCGCGTGGGAGTACCGCCGGCCCGCCCCGCTGTGCGCCCTCGACGCCGCCTTCGGCGAGATCGTCGCGATGTTCTCCACCTCCTCGCCGGTCGGCACCTACTGCAGCGAGGTCACGACGTTCGACCCCTCCAGCGGCGCCCGGGGCCCCACCCGCACCTCCGACGTCCGCCCCGGCACCCGGCTGCTCGCCGACGGCTCCCACGTCACCGCCACGGGCCGGGACTACCTGGAGACCTGGCGCGACGACCTCGTCGCCACCCTCGAGTACGGCACGCTCCCCACCCCCGTGCAGAGCACCCCGCAGGCCCGCGCGACCTGCCCGCACGTCTCGGTGGCCGCGGGCGCCGACTCGGTCGCCGTGCTGGAGCGCTGCCCCGCCGAGCCGTCCGACCGGCTCTCCGTGATCTCCTCCACCCCCGCGGAGTACGACAAGCCCGAGGACCGCTTCAGCGTGCTGTCCGGGGTGACCGGCGGACGCCTCGTCGCGACCGGCGAGAGCCGCACCGCCCTCGAGGCCCCCGACGGCACCCTGCGCGTCTACGACACCGCGGGGACCCCCGTCGCCACGGTTCCCCTGGGTGGCGCGGCCGGACGCCTCCCCGACGCCGCCACCACCGACCCGGCCGGTCAGTCCAACGGCGTCCGGCTCGCCGGGCCGGTGCTGCTGTGGTGGACCGGCACCGCGACGCTCGGGCTCGACCCCGGCACGCTGCTCCCCCGCTGGACCCTGCCCGGCACGCTCGGGCCCGGCGCGGCGGTGCCCACCGGCGTGCTCGGCGCGCCGACCACCGTGCTCGTCCCGGTGCCGGCCGGGCTCGTCCCCGTCGACGCCGCCACCGGCGCTGCCCGTCCCGTCCTGCCCGTCGACCGGCGGGCCGACCCGGCCGGCCCGGTGGGGGTCGCGGTGGTCGGGTCGACCGTGGTGGAGCAGCGCGGGGCCACGGTCGTCGGGCTCCGGCCGCCTGCTTAGACCCGCGCATTCACCCCGGCGCACCCCCGGGATGGGGCAGACTCCTCCGGGTGAGCGGCGACCCTCTCCCGGTGCGGGTCGCCGACCTGCCCGTCGCCGCGCAGCTGACACCGCACCGCGCCCGCCGGGTCGACCTCCCGGGTCCGGCGGGACCGATCGCCGCCCTGCGGGCCGAGGCACGCCCGCGCACCCCCGACGAGACGTGGGACGCCGTGGCGCTGCTCGTGCCCGGCTACTCGGGCTCGAAGGAGGACTTCGCGCCGCTGATCGACCCGATCGCCGACGCCGGGATCGGGGTGCTCGCGATCGACCTGCCCGGCCAGTTCGAGTCCCCGCCGCTGCCCGGCGAGCTCGACCACCGCTCGGGCCCGCTCGGGGCGCTCGTCGCCGACCTCGTGCGGGCCGAGGTCGGCGCCGGGCGCACCGTGCTGCTCCTCGGCCACTCCTACGGCGGGCTCGTCGCGCGGGCCGCCGTCCTCGCCGGGGCGCCCGTCCGGGGACTGACGCTGATGGACTCCGGCCCCGGCGAGCTGCCCATGGGCCCCCGGCGGACCCGCCTCGACGTCCTCGAGCCGGTGCTGCGCCGCCGCGGCCTCGAAGCGGTCGTGGCGCTGCGGGAGGAGGCGGGCGACTGGGACCTCGTCGCGCCCGCCGTCGCCGGCTTCCTGCGCCACCGCCTGCTCTCGTCGTCGACGGTCGCGCTGCTCGGGATGGGCGACGCGCTGCGCAGCGAGCCCGACCGGGTGCCGGAGCTGGTGGCGACGCTGCGCGGGCGCCGGCTCGCCGTGCTGGTGGTGTGCGGCATGTACGACGACGCCTGGCCGGTCACCACCCAGCGCACCATGGCCGACCGGCTCGAGGCCGAGTTCGCCGCGGTGGCCCGCTCGGTGCACGCCCCCAACGTCGAGAACCCGGCCGCCCTGCTCGACGTCGTCGTCCCCACGTGGCGCACCTGGCTGCGGGAGGACACCCTGGAGGGATGACGGAGATCCCGGCCGACCCGGCCCTCGGCTACTTCGGTCCGGGGAGCGTGACCTGGAAGGTCATGGCCGACCCCGCGGCCGGTCCGGGCGGGATCGCGGCCCTGTTCACCCAGGCCCTGCACCCGCGGGCGCTGGCCGGGGTCGACCAGCACTCCGACTTCCACACCCAGTTCTGGCCGCGGCTCATGCGCACCGCCGAGTACGTCATGACCGTGACGTACTCGCCCCGGGAGAAGGTCGACGCGATCGCCGCGCGGGTGCGCGCCGCCCACCTCGACGTCCGCGGCGTCGACCCCGTCACCGGCCGCACCTACTCCGCCTCCGAGCCCGACCTGCTGCGCTGGGTGCACGTCACCGAGGTGACGGGCTTCCTCGAGGCCGTCCGCCGGGCCGGCAGCGGGCTCACCGACGACGAGGCCGACCGCTTCCTCGCCGAGCAGGTCCGCGCCGCCGAGCTGCTCGGGGCCACCGACGTCCCGGCCTCGCGCGCCGAGGTGGCCGACTACTTCGAGGCGGTCCGCCCGGAGCTGCGCGCCTCCTCGACGAGCCGTCGGGGCGTGCTGCGCCTGCTGGCCCCGCCGATGCCCGCGAAGGTCGCGCTCGCCACGCCCGCCCGGCCCGCGTGGGCGGCGCTCGGCGTCCTCGGCTTCGCGCTGCAGCCCCGCTGGGCGCGCCGCCTGCACGGCATGCCGGGCCTGCCCACGACCGACCTGGCCGCCGGGCTCGCGCTGCGCGCCCTGCGCGGCGGCATGCTGTCGCTCCCCGAGACCTGGCAACGCGGCCCCGTGGCCCGCGAGGCGCTGGCGAAGGAGAAGGACCTGCTCGGCGGCGCGGCGTGAGCTCCCCCGATCCCGCCGGCCTCCGCGCCCGGGCCGCGCAGCTCGACCGCGACGACCCGCTCGCCGACTGTCGCGACCGGTTCCTCGTCGACCCCGACGTCGTCTCCTACCTCGACGGGAACTCCCTCGGCCGCCCGCTGCGGGTCACCGCCGGGGCGATGACGCGGTTCGTCGAGCAGGACTGGGGCGGGCGGCTCATCCGGGGCTGGGACGAACAGTGGGTGGCGCTGCCCACCGAGCTGGGCGACCGGCTGGGGGCGCTGCTCCTCGGCGCCGCCGCGGGCCAGACGATCGTCGGCGACTCCACGAGCGTCCTGATCTACAAGCTCGCCCGCGCCGCCGTCGACGCCGCCCCGCCGGAACGCGACGAGATCGTGCTCTCCGACGACGACTTCCCCACCGACCGCTACCTGCTCGAGGGCGTCGCCGCCGAGACCGGCCGCACGCTGCGCTGGATCCCCACCGACCGCGCCGGCGGCGTCTCCCCGGAGCAGGTGGCCGAGGTCGTCGGGCCGCGCACCGCCCTCGTCGTGCTCTCCCACGTGACCTACCGGTCCGGGTTCCTCGCCGACGCCGCGGCGATCACGCGGCTCGTGCACGACGCCGGGGCGCCCGTGTGCTGGGACCTCTGCCACTCGGTGGGCTCGGTGCCGGTCGAGCTCGACGCGTGGGGCGCCGACCTCGCCGTCGGGTGCACCTACAAGTACCTCGGCGGCGGCCCCGGTTCCCCGGCCTTCGCCTACGTCGCGCAGCGCCACCACGGGGTGCTGCGCCAGCCCGTCCAGGGCTGGTTCGGCCGCTCCGACCCGTTCGCGATGGCCGCCGGGTACGAGCCCGCGGCCGGCATCCGCCAGTTCCTCTCCGGCACCCCGCCGGTGCTCGCCACCGTGCCGCTGCAGGTGGGGCTCGACCTGTACGCGGAGGTCGGCATCGACGCGGTGCGGGCCAAGTCGGAGGCGCTG
The DNA here is from genome assembly GCF_042653685.1 of Actinomycetospora atypica. NCBI lineage: Bacteria > Bacillati > Actinomycetota > Actinomycetes > Pseudonocardiales > Pseudonocardiaceae > Actinomycetospora > Actinomycetospora atypica. The sequence goes on from NZ_JBHSIV010000006.1 coordinate 90,110, forward strand.
ACGGCGTTCGCGGTGGAGATCGCCGACGCCCTCGCCCTCGAGGTCGCCTCGCCCCGCGACCCGGCCCGCCGCGGCGGGCACGTCACGCTCCGGCACCCGGACGCGAAGGCGGTCGTCGCGGCGCTGTGGGAGCGCGGGGTCATCCCCGACTACCGGGCACCCGACGGCATCCGGGTGGGCCTGGCGCCGCTGTCGACGTCGTTCGCCGAGGTCGCGGAGGGCCTGCTGGCCCTCGGCTAGTTCCGTTGCCCGAGAGCTAGGCCCACCAGTAGACGGCGAGCACCGCCAGCACGATCACCGGGACCGCACCCGCGGCCACGGTCGCCGCCCACACCGGGGTCCGCCGCGACGCCGCGATCCCGGTGGCCGTGAGGGCCGCCCCGGCCCCCACCAGGTGGCCGATCAGCGTGGACACGCCGGGCCCCACCGCCGAGAGCACGAGCGGCGCCACGATCACGGCGATCGCGAGCACCATCAGCCCACCGGTCAGCACCCGGGAGACCTCCACGAGGCGGTGCAGCGCTGTCGGGCGGTGCTTGCCGATGGGCCGGCCGAACGCCCCGGTCCGGGGGTTCGACGAGCCCACGGGCACCGTCGGGACCGCCCGCAGCGGCCGCGCCGGGGTGGGGGTGAAGGCGTGGTCCATGGCCTCGACACCGTACGGGGGCGTCGGCTCGTCCTCGGGGTGCACCGCCGCCATCAGGAGGCCTCGTCGAGGGGGGCCAGCAACGCCCACGACGGCAGGGTGGCCGAGGCCGCCCGGCCCGTCGGGCACGACCGCCGGAAGTCGCACCGGGCGCACTGGCCGCCGGGAGTCGGGGGGAACAGCGCCTCGGCGTCGCCGCCCGCCGCGAGCGCCGCGGTCGCGTCCGCCATCTCCCGGGCCGACTCCTCGGCCCGCCCGCGGTGCCGCGCGAGCGAGGCCTCGTCGTGCTCGGCCACGGCGACCGTCCCGGACGGCAGGTGGTGCAGCTCGACGCGCCGGCACGCTCGGCGCAGCGTGCGCGCCGCAGCCAGGGCGTAGAGCGCGAGCGCGCGCGACCCGCGGGCGTCGTCGGGCCCCGGGACGCCGCGCCCGGTCTTGTAGTCGACCACCACCGCGTCGTCGTGCGGGCCGGCGTCGATGCGGTCGACGCGGCCCTCCGCCACGATCCCGCCCACCGGCGCCGCGACCCAGCGCTCGATGCCCAGCGGTTCGCCGACCTCGGTCTCGGCGACATAGCGCGCCACCCAGTCCTGGGCGCGCTCGCGGTGGGCCGCGGCCTGGCGGTCGTCGCGGAACCCCTCGCTCGACCACAGTGTCCCGACGAGGCCCGCGGCGCGCCCCGGCGATCGTCGGGCCGGGGGCATCTCGTAGACCGCGCGCAGCGCGTTGTGGACCACCGCGCCGAGCGTCGCGTGCGCCCACGCGCCGCCGCGGGGCGGGGTGGGGCGGTCGAGGTAGGCCATCCGGTAGCGGCGACGACAGTCGTCCCAGGTGGCGAGGCGGGCGGGGGTGACCTTGACCAGGGGAAGGGGCATGTCCTGGAGACTCAGCTGCCCGCTCATCGGTTCCAGTCTAGGTACCGCCGGTGATCACCCGTGCGCCGGTGGCCCGGGCCAGGAGGGCGTCGAGCTGGTCGGGCGCGGTGGTCTCGGCCGCGATCGGGATCGTCTTGTTCTCGCCGTGGTAGTCGCTGGAGCCGGTCACGACGAGGCCGAGCTCGCCCGCGAGCCCGCGCAGCCGGTCGCGGTCGGCGGGCGTGTGGTCGCGGTGGTCGACCTCGATCCCGGCGAGGCCCCGCTCGGCCAGGTCGGCGATCACCTCGGGCTCGATCACGTCGCCGCGCAGCCGGGCCCACGGGTGCGCCCACACGGCGACGCCGCCCGCCGCGCGGATGGTGTCGACCGCCTCGGCGATCGGGGTGTCGGCCTTCGGCTCGTAGAAGCGCCCGCCCTTGGCCAGCAGCGACTCGAACGCCTCCCCCACCGACCCGACGACGCCGAGCTCCACCAGCGCGCGGCCCAGGTGCGGCCGGCCGATCGGCGCGTCGGGGTCGAGGCGGGACTCGAGCTCGTCGGGGTCGACGCCGTACCCGGCGTCGGCCATCCGCTGGGCCATCACCCGGATCCGGCGGCGGCGCTCGACCCGCAGGCGCTGCTGGTCGGCGAGGACCGCCGGGTGCCCGGGGTCGAACAGGTAGCCCAGCAGGTGGGCCGGCACCTCGCCGCCGCGGCCGTCGGGACTCGTCGTCGAGAACTCCGCGCCGCGCACGAGCCGGACCCCCGGGGGCACGGCCGCGGCGGCCTCGGCCCAGCCGGCCGTCGTGTCGTGGTCGGTGAGCGCGAGCGTGGTGACGCCCGCCGCGGCGGCCAGCCGGACGACGTCGGCCGGGGCGTCGGTGCCGTCCGAGGCGCTGGAGTGCAGGTGCAGGTCGATCATCCGAGCCCCGTCGCTGCGCTCGCCCTGGTCACGGGCGGGACGGCGTCTGGCGCTTCTCGCCGAACACGAGCTCCGAGATGGCCTCGTAGACCTCGTCGGGGTCGGGCATGTAGGTGATCTTGTTGAGGGCCTGGATCTGACCGGCCGACTCGATGACCAGCGTGCCGAACCCGAACACGCGGCCCGTGAAGGAGCGCTCGAACGTCAGGTCGGTGACCTTGCCGAGCGGCATCATGCCGACCTTGTGGGTGAACACGCCCTCGGCGAGCATCACGCGCTTGTCGGTCATGACGACCTTCTCGACCCACCACTCGGCGACCTTGTAGCAGGCCTTGATCAGCACGAGCAGCGCCGCGTACCAGAGCATGTTGTCGAGCACGGGACCGTCGGGGAGCACGTAGGCCGCGACGCCGAGGATCGTCATGAGGACGGCCGCCTGGACGACCTCGCTGACGATGAACACCCAGTGCCGGCGGAAGCGGATGACCCGTCGTTCCGTGGGCAGGACGTACTCGTCGATGTCGCGAGGTGCCAGCACGGCGGTCCTCCCCTCCGTCCGCGTCAGCCTATCCCGTGGTGGTCACGAGAAGAGGGAACGGAGGAAGAGGACCACCGAACCGGCCGCATCCTCGAGGAGCCCGAGGATGTCGAGGACGAAGTCCGCCGACCCCCGGGGCTGGGAGATCACGAAGAACAGCGCGAAGATGACGCCGATCGCGATACCCAGCTTCTTCACGTCCACGTCGCCCGACCCTAGGCAGACCGGGTGACCGGCCCCGATCGACACGCCGAGGGGCGTCGTCAGCGGTCCTGCGGCACCGGCCGGTTCGGCTGCTCGAGCTGGAACTGCTCCTCGGGGCTGTCGGCCACCGGGCGCTTCGGCACCATCACCTTGCGGCGGTAGATGCACACGACGACGCCGTCCTGGTTGTAGCCGATGGTCTCGACCTGGACGATGCCGCGGTCGTTCTTCGACGACGACTCCTTCTTGTCCAGCACCGTCGACTCGCCGTAGATCGTGTCGCCGTGGAAGACCGGCTTCACGTGGCGCAGCGACTCCACCTCGAGGTTCGCGATCGCCTTCCCCGAGACGTCGGCCACCGACATGCCGAGCAGCAGCGAGTAGACGTAGTTCCCGACGACCACGTTGCGTCCCTGCTGCGTGCCCTCGGCGTAGTGGCTGTCGAGGTGCAGCGGGTGGTGGTTCATCGTGATGAGGCAGAAGAGGTGGTCGTCGTACTCGGTGACCGTCTTGCCGGGCCAGTGCTTGTACGTCGCCCCGACCTCGAACTCCTCGAAGTACCGACCGAACTGCACGTGTCCACTCCCTGAACGTCGTCGACCTCATGGCGTCCGGGCGTGGGTTCGCCCCGACGAAGTCGTAGGATGGACCATTGGTGCAGCGCGCGGACCAGCGCGGATGCGTGAGCCGTACGACATGGATCGTGTCAGGAGGTGGACGTGGACCAGACCGAGCAGGCAGCTGACACCCCGGGCGGAAGTACCGGCCGCGTCCCCTCGTCGTGGGTCACCCCCCGCTGACGCAGGTGACGCGGAGAGTCGCCCTCCGCCCCTCCCCACCATGACGAGGCCACCCATGCCCGCTCTCCCCTCGCTGCGCACGGCCACCCGTGCCCGCCGCCCCCGCGCCCTCGACAACGGCGTCCACGTCCCGCACGTCCCGATCTCGGCGTTCGTCGTCGACTGCGCGGTCTACGTCGACGGGCACCGCCTCGAGGGGCGCTGGAACCACCGCGAGGCCATCACCGAGGTCCGCCGCCGCGGCGAGGGCTTCGTCTGGGTCGGCCTGCACGAGCCCGACGCCGAGCAGATCGACGACATCGCCGAGGTGTTCGGGCTCCACCCGCTCGCCGTCGAGGACGCGGTGCACGCCCACCAGCGCCCGAAGATCGAGCGCTACGACGACATGCTGTTCTCGGTGTTCAAGACGATGCGCTACGTCGCGCACGCCTCGCCGACCACGGCGAACGAGATCGTCGAGTCGGGCGAGCTGATGTGCTTCGTCGGGAAGGACTTCGTCGTCACCGTGCGCCACGGGCAGCACTCGGGGCTGCGCCGGGTCCGCCGGATGCTCGAGGGCGACCCGGAGCACCTGGCCCAGGGCCCCGCCGTGGTGCTGCACGCGGTGGCCGACCACATCGTCGACGCCTACCTCGACGTGTCGGCCGCGGTGGAGGGCGACCTCGACACCATCGAGGCCGAGGTCTTCGCCCCGCACTCCGAGCTCGGCGCCGACCAGATCTACCTGATGAAGCGCGAGGTGCTCGAGCTGCGCCGCGCGGTCGCGCCGCTGGTGGCCCCGCTGCGCCGGCTCACCGAGGGCTACTCCCCGATGATCCCCACCGAGGTGCGCAGCTACTTCCGCGACGTCGACGACCACCTCGTCACGGTCTCCGAGCGCGTCGCCCAGTTCGACGAGCTCCTCACCACGCTCGTCGACGCGGTGCTGGCCAAGATCACGCTGCGCCAGAACAACGACATGCGCAAGATCACCGCCTACGCCGCGCTGCTGGCGGTCCCGACGATGCTCGCGGGCATCTACGGCATGAACTTCGACTACATGCCCGAGCTCCACTGGAAGTTCGGCTATCCGCTGGTGATCCTCGTGATCATCACGATCTGCGCCTGGCTCTTCCGGACGTTCCGCCGCAACCACTGGCTCTAGGGCTCCGCCCTTCGTGCGTGCACACTCGGGCCGCCGCCCGTAAATCTTGCGTAGGCACACTAGGTGCGTAGGCTTCCTCCATGACGAGCGCGGTGGAGCGGCCGGTCCGTTCCCTCATCCCGGCCCGGATCGACCGCCTGCCGTGGTCCCCGTTCCACACCCGCATGGTGGTCGCCCTCGGCACCTGCTGGATCCTCGACGGCCTCGAGATCACGATCGCGAGCAACGTCGGCGAGAAGCTCACCGACGCCGACCGCCTCGGCCTCTCGACCACCGCGGTGGGCTTCCTGGCCACGGCCTACCTGCTCGGCCAGGTGGTCGGCGCCCTGGTCTTCGGCAACCTCTCCGACCGCCTCGGCCGGCGGCGGCTGTTCTTCATCACGCTGGCCATCTACTTCGGCGGCAGCGCCCTCACCGCCTTCACTCTCGGCTCCGGGGCCCTGTCGCTGACCTTCCTCTACGCGACGCGGTTCATCGCGGGCGCCGGGATCGGCGGCGAGTACGCCGCGATCAACTCGGCCATCGACGAGCTGATCCCGGCCCGGTACCGCGGTCAGACCGACATCGCCGTCAACGGGACGTACTGGGCCGGTGCCGCGATCGCCGCCGCGATCCAGGTCCCGCTGCTCTCGGGCGCCATCAGCCCCGGCCTCGACTGGCGCGTCGCGTTCCTCATCGGTCCGGTGCTGGCGATCGTGATCGTCGTGCTCCGCCGGGCGGTGCCGGAGAGCCCGCGCTGGCTGATCATGCACGGCCGGGGCGACGAGGCCGAGCGGTCGATCGACTACATCGAGCGCGAGGTCGCGGCGACGGGCAAGGAGGTCGAGCCCGTCGACGATAGCCGGGCCCTGGAGATCACCCCGAGCCCGCAGACCGGGTACGTCGCGCTGCTCCGGGTGCTGTTCCGGACCTACCCGGGCCGCTCCACGCTCGGTGCCGTCCTGATGATCACCCAGTCGTTCCTCTACAACGCGATCTTCTTCTCGTACGCGATCGTGCTGGCGAACTTCTACCTCGGCCCCGACGCGGACACCTCGCTCTACTACATCCCGTTCGCCGTCGGGAACTTCCTCGGGCCCCTGCTGCTCGGCCGGTTCTTCGACACCGTCGGGCGCCGGAAGATGATCGCCGGCACGTACCTGCTGGCCGGCGGGCTCCTGGTGATCAGCGCGTTCCTGTTCCGGGCGGGCGTGCTCACCGCGACCACCCAGACGATCGCCTGGTGCGTGATCTTCTTCTTCGCCTCCGCCGGGGCGAGCGCCGCCTACCTCACCGTCAGCGAGATCTTCCCGATGGAGGTCCGCGCGAAGGCCATCGCGGTGTTCTTCGCGATCGCCCAGGTCTTCGGGTCGGTGGCACCGCTGGTCTACGCGGCGATGATCGGGCCGAAGGACGCCCCGAGCGGGACGGGCCTGTTCTACGCCTACATCCTCGGTGCCGTGGTGATGATGATCGGCGGCGTGGTCGCGGCAGTCCTCGGCGTCGACGCCGAGCAGAAGTCGCTCGAGGACGTCGCCATCCCGCTCTCGGTGGTGCGGGCGTCGGGGTCGGGGGCCTGACGCTCCTCCCGACGATCGCCCGGCGCGCGGGGCCGCGCCCGGCGGGGCAGCATCACCTCCCGTGACCAGCCTCGCCGGGCCCGACCAGCCCGTCCCGCCCGGGTGGCGGACCCACCAGCACGTGCAGCGCTTCGTCACGCCGGCGCCCCGGGAGCGGGTGTGGGCGTGGCTGGTCGACCCGGCCACGTTCACCGACACCCAGATCCCGCCGTGGCGCGTCGAGTTCCTCGGCGGCGGGTTCGACGAGGGCACGGTCACCACCCACCACGGCCCCGGCCTGCACCTGCCCGGCGTCCTCGGCGAGATCCGCGACGGCGAGTACCGCGACCTGCAGTACCTCTACGGCGCCTGGGCCGTCTCGTTCCGGCTCCTGCGCCCGACGCGCCTGCAGATCGCCGTGGCCGACGCGCCGGGCGGCACCGAGGTGGAGGTCAGCATCGACGCGCACGTCCACCCGCGGATGCTGCGGCTCTGGGCGCTGTCCCAGCGGCTGTTCTGGCGCCGGTTCGAGACCTGGACGGGGCGCGCGGTCGCCGCCTGAGCGGCGCCCGGGCCTCGTCGGGCCGCTACGTCTGCTCGGTGCCGATCGCGAGCTTGGCCAGCATGTCGCGGGCCTTCTCGGCGTTGCGCGGCTGGCAGAGGACGTCGTAGCGGCCGGCGACCATCTGGCTGGCCGAGGTGAAGTCCCGACGACCGCGCGAGGCGCCGTAGGTGATGGCGCCGGACACGACGCCGAACACGATGCCCATGCCGAGGCCGAGCAGGATCGCACCGAACGACCCGTTGGCGCTGAACAACGACAGGATCACGCCGACGAACAGGCCGAGCCAGGCGCCGGACGCGGCGCCGGTGGCGAGGACGCGGCCCCAGGTCAGCCGGCCGATGACGCGCTCGACGAGCATGAGGTCGACCCCGACGATGGTCACGTCGGCGACGGGGAAGTCGTTGTCGGCCAGGTGGTCGACCGCGCGCTGGGCCTCCTCGTACTTGGCGTACGACCCGATCGGCCACCCCGAGGGCGGCTCGGGCAGGTTCGGCAGCCCGGGAGCGGCTCCGGGGCGGCTCCCGAGGAACGGCGAGCTCACGATTTTCCTCCGCTGACTTCTCGACCTCCGGAACGAGGTCCGAGCATCCTGTCAACGGTCGGACCGGGTGGAAAGTGCCCACGCGGGGTGTGTGTGAGGTCGCTCCGTACGCCGAACGGCGGCGCGCACTGGTCCAGTGCACGCCGCCGCTGGGTCGAGCGTGGCGGTTCCCTGCCGTTCAGTGTCAGCGATGTGCCATCGCTGACACGCGGGGCCGGGAGATCAGCGGAGCTTGTAGTCCTTCAGCAGACCGCGCGAGATGATCGTCTTCTGGATCTCCGAGGTGCCCTCGCCGATGAGCAGGAACGGCGCCTCACGCATGAGCCGCTCGATCTCGTACTCCTTGGAGTAGCCGTAGCCGCCGTGGATGCGGAACGACTCCTCGGTGACCTCCTTGCAGTACTCGGAGGCGATCATCTTGGCCATCCCGGCCTCGACGTCGTTGCGCTCGCCGCGGTCCTTCAGGCGGGCCGCGTTGACCATCATCAGGTGGGCGGCCTCGACCTTGGTGGCCATCTCGGCGAGCTTGAAGGCGATCGCCTGGTGCTGCGCGATCGGCTTGCCGAAGGTGGAGCGCTGCTGGGCGTACTCGATGCCCAGCTCGAAGGCGCGGATCGCGATGCCGCAGGCGCGGGCCGCGACGTTCACGCGGCCGACCTCGACGCCGTCCATCATCTGCGCGAAGCCCTTGCCCGGCAGCTCGCCGAGCACCTGGGTCTGCGGGAGGCGGAAGCCGTCGAACACCATCTCGGTGGTGTCGACGCCCTTGTAGCCCATCTTGTCGATCTTGCCGGGGACCGCGAGGCCCTCGGCGACCTTGCCGAACCCGCGGGGCTTCTCCACCAGCAGGGTCGTCAGGTTCTGGTATGGCTTCTCCGCGCCCTCGTCGGTCTTGACGAGCACCGCGGTGAGGTTCGACGAGCCGCCGTTGGTCAGCCACATCTTGGCGCCGTTGACCACGTAGTCGTCGCCGTCGCGGGTCGCGCGGGTCTTGATGGCGGCGACGTCGGAGCCGAGCTCGGGCTCGGACATCGAGAACGAGCCGGTGATCTCGCCCGTGGCCATCTTCGGGAGATAGCGCTGCTTCTGCTCCTCCGTGCCGTGGTGGATGAGCATGTAGGCGACGATGAAGTGCGTGTTGATGACGCCGGAGACGCTCATCCAGCCGCGGGCGATCTGCTCCACGGTCAGCGCGTAGGTGGTCAGCGACTCGCCGAGGCCGCCGTACTCCTCCGGGATCATGAGCCCGAACAGGCCCATCTCCTTCATCCCGTCGACGATCTCCGTGGGGTACTCGTCGGCGTGCTCGAGCTCCTGGGCGTGCGGGATGATCTCCTTGTCCACGTAGTCGCGGACGGTGGAGAGGATCTCGGTCTGGACCTCGGTGAGGCCGGCGGTCTGGGCGAGACGGGCCATGCTGATCGCTCCTGACGACGTGAAGTTACCGGCGAGTATGCCCCGGACGTGCGTGCGTTTCCGCCCGAGAGGGCGGAAAGGCACGCACGAGGCGGAGCGGGACTAGCTCTCCGGCGGGGTCCAGCGCTCGCCGCGGGTCATGCCGGCGGCCCGGCCCTTGCCCGCGATGACGAGCGCCATCTTGCGCGAGGCCTCGTCGATCATCTCGTCGCCGATCATGGCCGAGCCCTTCTTGCCCCCGGCCTCGGAGGTGAAGTACTCGTAGGCGTCGAGGATGTTCTCGGCGTGGTCGTAGTCGTTCTGGTCGGGCGAGAAGACCTCGTTGGCGGCGTCGATCTGGCCGGGGTGCAGCACCCACTTGCCGTCGTAGCCCAGAGCGGCCGACCGGGCGGCGACGCGGCGGAAGGCGTCGACGTCGCGGATCTGCAGGTAGGGGCCGTCGATGGCCTGCAGGTCGTAGGCCCGCGCCGCCATGAGGATCTGCATGTAGATGTAGTGGTAGGCGTCGCCCTCGGTGTAGCCGGGGGGCTGCTCGCCGACCACGAGCGACTTCATGTTGATCGAGGCCATGAAGTCGGCCGGGCCGAAGACGATGGTCTCCATGCGCGGCGACGCGGCGGCGATCTCGTTGACGTTGGTCAGGCCGAGCGCGTTCTCGATCTGCGCCTCGATGCCGATGCGGCCGACCTCGTAGCCCATGGTCTTCTCGATCTGCGTGAGCAGGAAGTCCAGGGCGTGCACCTGCGCCGCGGTCTGCACCTTCGGCAACATGATGGCGTCCAGGTTGGCCCCGGCGCCCTCGACGACCTCGGTCACGTCGCGGTAGGTCCACTCCGTCGTCCAGTCGTTCACGCGGACGACGCGGGTCTTGCCCTCCCAGCCCCCCTCGTTCAGGGCCGAGACGATCGTCTTGCGCGCCCCCGGCTTGGCCAGCGGGGCGCAGGCGTCCTCCAGGTCGAGGAAGATCTGGTCCGCGGGCAGCGTGCGGGCCTTGTCGATGAACTTCTGGCTCGACCCGGGCACCGCGAGACACGACCGACGCGGGCGGTTCTCGACACTCACTTGCGACAGACCTCCTCATGGGCCTCCGCTCGTCGCGGAGACGTCCGGTGACGGGATGCTGACACGCGAGCGCGGAGCTGTCCCGATTCAGGTGAGCACCCTCTCCGCCGCGAGCCCGGTGTGCAACGCCGCTAACCTCAGCGCGTGACCCGAGCCGCCAGCACCGCGATGACCAGGGTGTTCGTCGCCCGGATGGTCGGTCTGCCCGTTCTCGGGCCCGACGGGGAGAACATCGGGCGGGTCCGCGACGCGGTGTGCGCCGTCTCCGTGGGGCCCCGACCGCCCCGCGTGCTCGGCCTCGTCGTCGGGGTGGGGTCCCGCCGGCGCATCTTCGTCCCGATGCTGCGCGTCACCGCGATCGACGCCGGCGCGGTCACGCTGACCACCGGGCAGGTGAACCTGCGCTCGTTCGTGCAGCGGCCGAACGAGGTCCTCGTCGTCGGGGAGATGCTCGACGCGAGCGTGCGGATCGTCGACAAGGCCGTCGACGCCACCGTCGCCGACGTGCTCATGGAGCACACCCGCAGTCGCGACTGGCTGATCACGCGCCTCGCGGTCACCGAGCGGATCGGGGTGCTCGGACGACGGGGCCCGGTGCAGGTCCTGCCGTGGGCGGCGGTCAGCGGGCTGTCCCTGGCCGAGGAGGGCCAGGGGACCGAGCAGCTGCTCGCCACCTTCGAGGACATGCGCCCCGCCGACGTGGCGCGGGCCCTGCTCGACCTGCCCACCCGCCGCCGCTTCGACGTCGCCGACGGCCTGGGCGACGAGCGCCTCGCGGACGTCCTCGAGGAGTTGCCGAGCGACGACCAGCGCGACCTGCTGCGCCACCTCGACTCCGAGCGCGCCGCCGACGTGCTCGAGGCGATGGACCCCGACGACGCCGCGGACCTGCTCGCCGACCTGCCCGACCCCGAGTCCGAGCAGCTCCTGGACCTCATGGAGCCCGAGGACTCCGAGTCGGTGCGCCGTCTGCTCACCTACTCCTCGGACACCGCCGGCGGCATGATGACCCCGGAGCCGATCGTGCTGGCGCCGGACGCGACGGTGGCCGAGGCGCTCGCCCGGGTGCGCAACCCCGACCTCACCCCGGCGCTGGCCTCGATGGTGTTCGTGTGCCGGCCGCCGTCGGCCACCCCCACCGGGCGCTACCTCGGCTGCGTGCACGCCCAGCGCCTGCTGCGCGAGGCCCCGTTCGAGCTGGTGGCGGGCGTGCTCGACTCCGAGCTGACCCGGCTGGGTCCCGAGGCCTCGCTCACCGAGGTCACGCGCTACTTCGCCACCTACAACCTGGTGTGCGGGCCCGTCATCGACGAGAACGACCACCTGCTCGGGGCCGTCACCGTCGACGACGTCCTCGACCACCTGCTGCCCGATGACTGGCGCTCCCAGGACCCGGAGCCCACCACCACGGGCAGCCTGCGCATCCCGCCGTCGGCGATCCCGAACCCACCCGGAGGCCGCCGTGCCTGAGCGCTCCACCCGCCGCCGGCTCGACACGCCGGCCGGCCCCCAGTCGCGCCTGCGGGTCAACCTCGACACCGAGGCCTTCGGGCGGGCCGCCGAGCGGCTCGCACGCTTCCTCGGGACCGGCACCTACCTGCTGTGGCAGACGGTGTTCGTGATCATCTGGATCATCCTGAACCTGATCGGGATCCTCGGGTCCTGGGACCCGTACCCCTTCATCCTGCTCAACCTGGCCTTCTCCACCCAGGCCGCGTACGCGGCGCCCCTGATCCTGCTGGCGCAGAACCGGCAGGACGACCGCGACCGCGTCTCGCTCGACGAGGACCGCACCCGCGCGCAGCGCACCATCGCCGACACCGAGTACCTGTCCCGGGAGCTCGCGGCGGTCCGGATCGCGGTCGGCGAGATGGTGACCCGCGACTTCCTGCGCAGCGAGCTCGCCGACCGCGGCGCCGAGCGCTCCGGGGTCGACCGCGAGACGCAGCGGGCGCTCACCCGGGCCGTCGACAAGTCGCTCGACAAGTCCCTGGAGCGGGCTCTCGACCGGGCGGTGGAGAAGGCCGTCGACCGGGCCCTGAGCCGGGTGCTGGAGCACACGGGTCCGTCGAACGGGACGACCTCTACCGACACGTAGCATCGGGGTATGGCTGCACCGTCGATCGAGGCGATCCGCACCGCACTGGCGGGCGTCGAGGATCCCGAGATCCACCGCCCGATCACCGAACTCGGCATGCTCAAGGACGTCCGGGTCCTCGACCACGGCAAGGTCGAGGTCGCCGTCTACCTCACCGTGTCCGGCTGCCCGATGAAGGACACGATCACGAGCCGCGTCACCACCGCGGTCTCCGGCGTCTCGGGCGTCACCGCCGTGGCGGTCGAGCTCGACGTCATGAACGACGAGCAGCGGCGCGAGCTGCGCAAGACCGTCAAGGGCGACGCCGACGAGCCCGTGATCCCGTTCGCCCAGCCCGGCTCGATGACCCGCGTCTACGCGGTCGCCTCGGGCAAGGGCGGCGTCGGCAAGTCGTCGGTCACCGTGAACCTCGCCGCCGCGATGGCCGACAAGGGCCTCTCGGTCGGCGTGGTCGACGCCGACATCTACGGCCACTCGGTGCCGCGGATGCTGGGCTGCGACGTCCTGCCGACCAAGGTCGACGAGATGATCCTCCCGCCGCAGGCGCACGGGGTGAAGGTCATCTCGATCGGCATGTTCACCCCGGGCAACACCCCCGTGGTGTGGCGCGGGCCGATGCTGCACCGCGCGCTGCAGCAGTTCCTCGCCGACGTCTTCTGGGGCGACCTCGACGTCCTGCTCCTCGACCTCCCGCCCGGCACCGGCGACATCGCGATCTCCACCGCGCAGCTGATCCCGAACGCGGAGCTCCTCGTGGTGACGACGCCGCAGCAGGCCGCGGCCGAGGTCGCCGAGCGCGCCGGGGCGATCTCGCTGCAGACGCGCCAGCGCCTCGTGGGCGTCGTCGAGAACATGTCGTGGATGGACATGCCCGACGGCTCGCGGATGGACCTGTTCGGCTCGGGCGGCGGCCAGCAGGTGGCCGACTCGCTCACGAAGTCGATCGGGTCGCCGGTGCCGCTGCTCGGCCAGATCCCGATCGACACCCGCCTGCGCGAGGGCGGCGACGCCGGCGTCCCGCTGGTGCTCTCGGCGCCGCAGTCGGCGGCGGGCGCGGAGCTGCGCAAGGTGGCCGACCGGCTGACCGTGCGGGCCCGGGGCCTCGCCGGGATGTCGCTGAACATCTCGCCGGCGGGCCGCTAGCCCGCGCCGGTGTCAGCGATGGACCATCGCTGACACCGGACGTCCGGAATCCGCCACGCCCGCGTCCGCCCCCGGTCCGCTCAGCCGAGCGGGACCAGGGGCGGCTGCATGGCGGGGGTGTCCATCGGGCCGCCCGACATCCGGGTGAGGAAGCCCAGGACACCCGCCGTGCCCCAGTGCCACGACGGCTCCCCGACCAGCCGGGGCCGCCCGTCGGTCAGGTTCGACGGCCACGAGCCGTCCGGGAGCTGCGCGCCCGCGAGGAACCGCTGCGCGCCGACGGCCGCGTCCCGGTAGGACGTCTCCCCCGTGACCCGGCCCAGGGTGTCGAGGTACCACCCGGTGCCCGCGGCGCCGGAGTTGGTCGAGAGGTGCGTGGTCGAGGCCCCCTCGAACTCGGGCCACGACGTGCCGCCGTCGCGCGTGTCGGCCACGGCGAGCAGCCAGCGCCCGGCCGCCTCGGCCCGCTCGCGGTGCGCGTCGTCGTCGAGGATCGCCGCGGCCTGCAGGGACACCCAGCCGATCCCGGCGGCGCCCTCCTCCATGCCGGTGGCGCGCCGCGGGTTGCCGACGGCGCCCGTGGGGTCGACCCAGATCGGCCAGGTGCGGCCGCCCCGGTCCTCCACGGCACTGCGGTCGAGGAACTCGAGCGCCCGCGAGGCGCCGTCGCGGAAGCGCTGCTCCCCCGTCGCCTGGTACAGGCGCAGGAACGAGAACGCCGCGCCCGCGGCCCCGGAGAGGAACCCGGTGTTGCGGGCGGACACGTCGGCCCGCTCGGGCATCCCGCCGTCGGGGCCCTGCTGCGTGAGCAGGTAGGCGCCCCCGCCCGCCGCGTACTCGGCCAGGCGGCGGTCGCCGGAGCGCTCGGCGAGGACGCTCAGGGCGTACACGATGCCGGCCTGCCCCTCGCCCATGCCGTTGCGATAGGAGGGCTCACCGTCGTCGCTCCAGGCCCAGCGGCACACCGCCGGGCAGGCGGGCGCCCCGGGCACGTCCTCGGCCCGCTCGACGAGCCAGGCCGCCGCGTCGAGCGCGACGTCCCGGTAGCGCTGCTCGCCGGTGCGCTCCCCCACGCTCCACAGCAGGTCCGCGACGCCGGCCGCGCCGTCGTCGTAGGAGGAGTAGGCGTAGCCCGCGGGGGCCCACTCGCCGCCGTCGGGACCCGGGTCGACGTAGTCGGGGAACCGGCCCGGGCCGCGCTGGGCGGCGACGAGGAAGTCGGCCGCGTCGCGGGCGGTGTCGAGCGCGCGGTCGCGGACCGCGGCGTCGGGGGCGCCCTCGGCCACCGCGAGCAGACCGGCGGCGATCCCGGCGGCCCCGACGTCGCGGTCGACCTGCCGGTGCGGCGCCTGGATGACGCTGGCCCAGGCCCGGCCACCGCCGGGGTGCTCCTCGGCCGCCGCGACGAGCGCGTCGACGCCGCGGGCCACGTCCGCCGGCGCCGAGGCCGCCACCGGGCTCGGGGAGGGTCCACCCGACCCGCCCGACCCGGCGCCCGCCGTCGTCGAGCAGCCGGCGGCCAGGGCGAGCACCACCACGAGCAGCAGCACGCGGGTCACGGCGCCACCACCGCCGTCTCCTCGTCCCCGTTCTTGCGGCCCGTCGGCCGGACGACCCCGAACTCGAGGCCGTTGTCGCGCACCGCGTCGATGGCCCGCGGCAGGTACTGCCACTGCGGGTCGGGGCAGGTGATGGCGTCCCCGCCGTCGTGCAGCAGGATCACGGCCTCGTCGCGCGCCTCCGTCACCACGAACCGGGTCAGCGCGTCCGCCCCCGGGCACTCGAAGTCGCCCTTGAGGTTCGAGCGCCAGTCCCAGCCGACGCCGCCGATCAGTCCGCGCTCGGCGAGCACCGCGTCGGCCACCGGCGAGGCCTCGCCGAACGGGTAGCGGAACATCGTCGGCCGGACGCCGAGCTCGCGGGTCAGCGCCTCCTCGCCGCGGACGATCTGGTCACGGGCGCGCGCCTGGTCGAGGTCGGGGAAGTACACGTGCTCGTAGGAGTGCAGCGCGATCACGTGGCCCTCGGCGAGCGCCCGGCGCGCGATGTCGGGGTGCTTCTCGGTCTGGTCGCCCTGGAAGAAGAACGTGGCCTTTACGCCCTTCGCGGCGAGGACGTCGAGCACGTACGGGGTGCGCTCGGGGGTCGGGCCGTCGTCGAAGGTCAGCCCGACGAGCGGGGTGCCGGGCGTGATGCGGGCGGGCGGGCGGGCCCGGTCGGCCGCCGTCGGCGCGTAGCGCGGCCCGACGACGCTCACCTCCTGCACCGACGCCGGCGACGCGTCCGCGGTGGCCTCGTCCGCCCCCGAGAGCCACGTCGCGAACCCGGCCACCCCGCTGCCGAGCAGGGCGACCAGCACCGAGACGGTCACCAGGGTGCGGCGCCGGCGGACGTCGAAGGCGTCCTTGCCCCGCCGTCGCCCCGGGGCGCGCGCCCTCGCCTGGGCCGCCAGCGCGGCCGCCCCGAGCAACGTCGTCTCCGTCGACGAGGTGTCGCGCGCCCCCCGCCGTCTCCTCCCGCCCGACACCTCGTCCGTCCGGTGCCTCAGTGGAAGTGCCGGGCGCCGCGGCGGGCGATGCGCACCAGCAGCATCGTCGTGAACGCGACGGTGACCGCGGTGAGGACCATGGCGATCGCGCTGACCCCCTGGGTCGCCGCCAGCGCCATGCCGGTGGCACCGCCGGTGACACCGCTCGTCAGGTACAAGGACTCGCCGTACATGGGGGAACTGCCTCTCGGTGGGGAGCGAGGGGGTCGGGGGACTACCAGCCCTGTCGTCGGGCGAACAGGCACCGCCATGCGGCGACGACGGCGCAGAACTCGAGGAAGAAGCCGTACAGGTCCTCGACGACCAGGACGGCCACGATTGCCACGTCGGTGCCCGTGCGGCCCGGTAGTCGCCACATCGACGTGACGCGCTCCAGCCACATCACGCCGAGCGGGATCAGGCCGATGAGCGCGTACCGGAACGGCACCGCGTGGGTGATCATCAGGACGAGCATCGTCACGAAGAGCAGCCGGAAGAACACGCTGAGCACGAACAACCCGTAGGACAGGATGTCCTTGCGGGTGGCCCGGGTCCATCCGCGCTTGAGGCACTCGTCCATCCCGCCGCGGCCCCACCGGAGCCGCTGGACCCACAGCTCGCGGAACGACGTGGGCGGGTGGGTCAGCACGTGGGCGCCGCGGGCGGCCCCGACGGTCCAGCCCGCGGTCTTGAGGTCGAGGGTGAGGGCGTAGTCCTCGATGAGCGAGGACCCGTCCCACGGCCCCGCGGACCGGTGGACCGCGACCTCGTCCAGCGCCTCGCGCCGGTACATCGCGGCGGCCCCGCTCGCGACGCTGACCCGCCAGCCCCGCAGCTCGCGCAGGTCGTCGTACCGGCTGTACTCCAGCCGCTGCAGGCGCCAGGCCAGGCCCCGGCCGGGCGCGGCCCAGTAGCGGGCGCAGACCGCACCGAGTGCCGTGTTCCGCTGCAGCTCCTCGGCCATCGCCGCCGCGCACCCGGGTCGCAGCACCGTGTCGGCGTCCATCGTCAGGACGAGGTCGGCGTCGCGGGCCGCGCGCCGCCAGCCCTCGTTGAGCGCCCCGGCCTTCTTCTCGGTGTTGCCCCGGGTCTCGATCACCTCGACGGGGTAGCGCCGGGCGATCTCGACGGTGCGGTCGGTGCAGTTGTCGGCCACCACGACGATGCCGCTGATGCGCAGCCCGTCGGGCATCTCCTGCGCGAGGAGGCCCTCGACGGTGTCGGCGATGCCCGCCTCCTCGTCGTGGGCGGGAACCAGGACGACGAGGGTGGTGACGGCGGTGTCGGCGCGGCGCCAGGAGGCCCGGGCCGGGGTGGCGGCCGGGGAGGGAGCCGGTGCCGCGACCGGAGCGGCCGCGCGGACCGGGTTCGACCTCGGCGCGAGCAGCACGGTCGCGGGCTCGCTCTCCGCGCGGCGGGCCGGGGTCGGGGCCGGAGCGGGCGTGGACCGGCGGGCGGGAGCGGGGGCCGCACGGTGGGCCGGAGCGGGCACAGGAGCCGCACGGTGGGCCGGGGCGGGCGCAGGAGCCGCGCGGTGGCCCGGAGCGGACGTGGGGGCCGGCGGCGCGGTCGTCGTGGCCCGGGGCGCGGTGAACGTGAGGCCCGAGGGGGACGCCGGCGGTCGCGCGGGCGTGAACGTGAGGGCCGAGCGGTCTGCGTCGCGCGGCGCCGGGACCCCCGACGTCGTCGGGACCCGTCGGACCGGCGGAGCCGTACCGGAGGCCTGCGCGGCGAGCAGGTCGGCCACCGTCAGGCGGTCCGCCCGGTGGCGCGCCCGCCGGGCGCGCGGCAGGCGTCCGGTCGGGGCATCGTCGGGGGAGGCGACCTCCCCCGACCGCACCGCGGTCTGACTCATGGTCCCTCCCCGACCCCGTTGACTCACCCGGTCGAGGTCCCTCGACCGGGTTTACGAACCCTTTGTACGTCACGGGGAGAGTCTTTGTTACAGCCCGGTCTCGGTCCGGGAGGTCAGGCCACGGAGAACGATCTCCGGGAGAGGCCCCACATCATCCCGTCGATCTCGGTGGTGACGGGCGCCGCGGGGTCGCTCGCGACACCGAGCGTGACGAAGAGCGGGACGTAGTGCTCGGCGGTGGGGTGGGCGTAGGGCATGCCCGGGGCCTTCCCGAACCGGCGCAGCGTGTCCACGTCACCGCGCGCCAGGGCGTCGGACACCCAGGCGTCGAAGTCGTCGGTCCACCCCGGGACGGACTCGCCGCGCAGCATGTCGCGGGTGAGGAACGGCAGGCCGTGGGTCATGAACCCCGAGCCCACCACCAGCACGCCCTCGGAGCGCAGCTCGCGGAGGCGGGCCCCGAGGCGCATCAGCCGGTCGGGGTCCTCGTCGGGCATCGACACCTGCAGCACGGGGACGTCCGCGTTGGGGTACATCACCGACAGCGGCACCCACGCTCCGTGATCGAGCCCGCGGGACGACCGGTGGACGTCCTCGGAGCCCGCGAGCATGGTTGCGATCCGGTCGGCGAGGGCCGACGCGTCGGGCGTGGCGTAGGTCATCGTGTAGTACCGGGCGGCGAACCCGCCGAAGTCGTAGACGAGCGGGGTGCCCGCGGTGGGCGAGCTGATCGTCAGCGGGGCCGACTCCCAGTGCGCCGAGACGATGACGACGGCCTTCGGCTGCGGCATGCGGTGCGCCCAGTCGAACAGGTCGCGCATCCAGTCGGCGTCGTCGTAGAGCGGCGGGGCCCCGTGGGAGAGGTAGAGGGCCGGCATCGGCCCGTCCTCCGGGGTCCAGGGACGGCGGCCGGCGGCCGTGTCCCGCGCCGGGCCGATGAAGGCGTCGAAGGCCGCTCCGGGAGCGGCGGTGGCGAACGGGGAACTCATGGGGGTCTCCTGGCGCGTGACGGGTCGACCGGCACGCTAGTCCTGCACAGTTGAAGCATCAAGTGTAGCCTGGCGGACATGGAGCCCTGGCTGAGCGCGGAGGAACAGCACGCCTGGCGGCGGTTCGCCGCGGTGTTCACCCTGCTGCCCGCGGCCTTCGACGCCCAACTGCAGCGCGACGCCGGGCTCACGCAGTTCTCCTACCTCGTGCTCGCGATGCTCTCCGAGGCCCCCGGGCGCACCATGCCCATGAGCGAGCTCGCCTCCACCGTCAGCTCGTCACTCTCCCGCCTCTCGCACGTGGTGTCACGCCTCGAGCAGCAGGGTTGGGTCGCCCGCGAGCCGTGCGCGGGCAACGGGCGGGTCACGATGGCCCGGTTGACCGACGCCGGCTGGGAGAAGGTCGTGGCGACCGCCCCGGGGCACGCCGCCGAGGTGCGCCGCCTCGTCGTCGACGCGATCGGACCCGAGCAGGTGGGCGACCTCGACCGCATCGCCGGCGCGATCCTGCGCCGGCTCGACCCGAGCGGCCGGATGCGGGCGAACCCGATCAGCCGCGAGGTGGGCGAGCCCTCGTAGGCCCTATCGGCGTGCTCCCCTTATTCCGTGTCCAGGCACGGAACAGTGCTTGCGAGTGTTCACCTCAGGTCGCGTCCGGGTCGAACGGGGCGGCCTCGCCGGGCTTGAGCGGGACGGCCCGGTCGGACTGCCCCTTGACGACGCCGTTCGCGCCCGCCGCCGGGAGACCCGCGGACCCGCCGGCGGGCTCCGGGACCGCCGGGGTGGCCGCGCCGGTCCAGGTGCCGTCGTTCACCGGCTCGAGCAGGGTGCGCCGCACCGCCTGGCGGGGGTCCATCTGCCGGATCGAGCGCAGGTCCTCGAGCGGCTTGCGGAACTCGTCGAACTCCGGCCCGATCTCGTTGCGCAGCTGGTCGCGGGCACCCGCAGCGTACTCGCGGACGGTGCGCATCGTGTCGGCGACCCACCGGATGGCGCCCGGCAGCCGCTCGGGCCCGAGGATGAACAGCCCGATCAGCGCGAGGACGAGGATCTCGCCCCACCCGACGCTCTCGAACACCGCGTTCCCTCTCCCTAGAGCTGGGCCTGCAGCGACAGCGGCCGCCCGCCGCGGACGACGCCCAGCGTCACCGCGTCGCCGGGCCGGTGCTCCCGCACGGCGACCACCAGCTCGTCGGCGGACGCGATCGGGCGGGCGTCGACGCGGGTGACCACGTCGCCCTCGAGCACGCCCGCACGGGCCGCAGGTCCACCCTGGACCACGTTGAGCACCTGCGCACCGTCGGAGGTCCCGTCGGTGACGGACTTCGCGTTCACGCCCAGGTCGGTGTGCGTGAACGAGCCGGTGCGGATCAGCGACTCGGCGATCACGCGGACGTCGTCGATCGGGATGGCGAACCCGAGCCCGATCGACCCGCCCTGCCCCGAGGAGTCGGTGCCCCCGAGGGTGCGGATGGCGGTGTTGATCCCGACGACGGCCCCGGTCGAGTCGACGAGCGCGCCCCCGGAGTTGCCGGGGTTGATGGCGGCGTCGGTCTGGATCGCGTCGATGACGGGGTTGGCGTTCGCGCTCTCCGCGTCGAGGCGCACCGGGCGGCGCAGCGAGCTGACGATGCCCGTGGTGACGGTGCCGGCCAGGCCCAGCGGCGAGCCGATCGCGATCACGCCGTCGCCCACCCGCAGGTCTCCCGACCGGCCGAGCTGGGCGACCACCGGGTCGGCGACGTCGACCTTGATCACCGCGATGTCGGTCTGGGGGTCCCGCCCGACGATGCGGGCGGGCGCGCGGGTGCCGGAGGCGAACACGGCCTCGAGGGTGGCCCGCGGGTCGGTCGCGGCCAGGGAGACGACGTGGTTGTTCGTGACGATGTCGCCGCGGTCGTCGACGACGACGCCGGAGCCGGTGCCGCCCGTGGTGCCGGAGCGCACCTCGATCGAGACGACCGCGGGGACCACCCGGCCCGCGAGGTCGGCGACCGACCCGGCCGGGCGCTCCTTCCCGGCGTCGACCTGGGCGAGCGTGGCCCCGGGGTCGACGACGGCGTCGGCGCCCTCGGCGGTGAGGTGCCCGACGAGGCCGCCGACCGCGCCGACGACGAGTGCGAGGACGACGAGCAGCACGAGCGCGCTCGGGGCCACCCGCCGCCCGAAGACGAGCTCGCGGGCGGAGAGCTTCGGGCCGCCGGCGCGGCGGTCGGGCCCGGGACCCGACTCGCGGACCGCGGGCGCCCCGAGCTCGACCGGGGCGCCCGGGTCGCGCCACGGGTCGGCGACGGCGTCGCCGTCCCAGAAGTCGTCGGGACGGTCGTCGGGCGCGGGAGCGGGGGCGGGTCGCTGCAGGGGCTCCGCCGCCCCCTCGGGGCGGCCGAAGGCCCCGGCGAGGGCGACCGAGGGCTCCCGTGACGGCGCGGCGGCCGGGGCGGAGCCGTTGCGGGCGCCCGCCGACGAGCCGTCGTCCCCGGTGGGGCGGGCGAAGTCGGCCGCCTGGTCGCGGTCGGGCGCGCCGGGGCGCGACGAGCCGTTCGTGTGCCCGTTCGCGGCGTGGCCGTTGCTCGCGTGGCCGTTCGCGGCGTGCCCGTTGGTGCCGGGCTGCGTGCGCGACGCGTCGGGCCGCTCCGTCGTCGCGGGGCGCGACCAGGGGCTGCTCATGTCCGCGCTCGCGCGATGGGTGCGGTGGTCATCGTGCCCCCACGGTAGAGCGACGGCGACTCACGGGCGACACCACCCGATCCTGGAGGGTGGGCCGTGAAAGGTCGGTCAGGCCGGGGGGCGCGTCGGGGTGGATCCGTCCGGGCCCGGGACCGGGGTGGTGCTGGTCACGGCGGTCTCCCGCCCCGCCCGCTCGACGACCGCGCCGATCACGGGGTTGCCCCGCTCCCCCGCCACGGGCACGGGCACCGCGGCGGTCAACGAGGCCCCGGCGCTCGGCGCCCGCACCGGGACGACGGAGGCGGGGGCGGCCCCGGCCGCGACGACCGGGCCGACGACGGCGGCCGCGCCCACGACGAGCCCGGACGCGACGACCGCCGGCAGGACGCGTCGTCGGGACCACCGACCTCCGTGACCGGAGCGGCGGGTCGGCGACCCGGCGGGGACCACGAAGCGGCCCTGCGCGTCGACCGCGAGCCCGGCCGGCGCCTCGGGCAGCTCGGCGCTGTCGGGGATCGCGCGCAGGGAGGACAGCAGCGATGACGGCACGCCGGGACAGTCGGCCGCGCGCAGCCGGCGGCGCGCCTGGCGCTGGGCGGCGACCTCCCCGGCACAGGTCAGACAGTGGTCGACGTGCGCGGTGGCGCGGGCGGCGGCACCCGGCGGGAGCTCACCGTCGACGTGCGCGACGACCGCGTCGAGCGAGAGGTGCCCGCCGTCGCGCCACCGGGCCCAGGCCGACGCCTGCGGCCCGATCACGCGAGGGCCTCCGCGCGCCGGCGCTCGAGCGCGCTGCGGAGCGCCTGACGTCCCCGGTGGATTCGACTGCGCACGGTCCCCAGTTTGACATCCAGCGTGGCCGCGATCTCCTCGTACGAGAGACCTTCGACGTCGCAGAGCACGACCGCGGCGCGGAACTCGGGCGCGAGCTCGTCGAGGGCGCCCTGCAGGTCGGGGTCGAGGTGGGCCTCGGAGAAGATCTGCTCCGGGTCGGGGCCGCCGCCGGGGATGCGGTCGGTGTCCTCGGGCAGCCCCTCCATGCGCAGCCGGCCGCGCCGCCGCACCATGTCGAGGAAGAGGTTCGTGGTGATCCGGTGCAGCCAGCCCTCGAAGGTGCCGGGCTTGTACGCGGCGAGCGAGCGGAAGACGCGGATGAAGGTCTCCTGCGTCAGGTCCTCGGCGTCGTGCGCGTCGCCGGTCAGCCGGTAGGCGAGGCGGTACACGCGGTCGGCGTGCTCGCGCACCACGTCGTCCCAGGACGGCGGGGTCCACACCTCGCCGTCGAAGGTGCCCGGGTGCCCCTCGAGGTGGTCGGGGCGCGCAGCGAGCGTCTCGGTCATGGCTTCACTGTGTCCGTCCGTCATGACACCCGGGTGAGGGTCGACTGAGAGGGGGCTGAGGATCGGCGGGAGACGCAGCGCAGCGGAGCTCGACCCTTGGGGGGACGGCGCGGCGCGGCGCAGCGGAGCTCGACCCTTGGGGGGACGGCGCGGCGCGGCGCGGCGGTGGGGCCGCGGAGGCGATCTAGCCTCATGCCCGTGACGGAGGACGGGGGGCGCCGAGGGCGCGACGACGCGCGGCGTGCGCTGCGTGTCGTCGGCACGGCTCCCCCGTCCACCGGCACGGGTTCCACCGAGGGGACGCCCCACCGGCCCGCGGATGACGCACGCACGCCGCCCGGTCTGGCCGGCCGACGCCGCGGCTCCGGCGCCCGGGCCGGTGCCGGACGCATCCCCGTCTACCCGCGGGTCCCCACCGGCCCGTGGCGCCCCACCCCGGGGGCCCGCCCCACCCGCTCGGAGGACACCACCGGCGACGCGGCCTCCGTCCCCGGCGCGGGGCCGCGGCTCACGGCCCTCGCCCCCGACCAGGAGGGCCCGGTCGAGGGCCCGCCCGTCGAGACCTTCGAGGCCGTCGCCGACGAGGACGCCGCGGAGATGGCCCGGCTGCGGGCCCGCGCGGAGCGCTTCACCCCCGAGGACGAGGTGACCGCGGCCGCGCGCGAGCGGGCCGCCGAGCACGGCATCGTCGCGGTGGGGCCCGGCGCGGGCGCCGCCCTGACCTTCCTCGCGTCGGCGACCCGGGCGCGGTCCGTCGTCGAGATCGGCACCGGCGCGGGGGTCGGCACGGTGAGCCTGCTGCGCGGCATGCCGCGCGAGGGCCTGCTGACCAGCATCGACTGCGAGCCCGCCCACCAGCGCCTGGCCCGCCTGGCCTGCGTCGAGGCGGGGTTCGCACCCGGGCGCGTCCGCATGATCACCGGGCGCGCGCTCGACGTGCTGCCGCGGCTCTCCGACTCGGCGTACGACCTCGTGCTCGTCGACGCCGCGACCGTCGAGTACCCCCGCTACCTGGAGGAGGCGCTGCGGCTGTTGCGTCCCGGCGGGGTCGTCGTGCTCGACAACGTGCTCTGGACGGGCCGGATCGCCGACGCGGCCCGGCGCGACGCGGTCGCTATGGCCCTGCGCGAGACCGTGAAGGCGGTCCGGACCGACGAGCGCCTGGCGCCCCTGCTGCTGCCGGTGTCCGACGGCCTGCTCTGCGCCTCGCTCCTGGCCTGAGAAACCTCCCCGCCGGAGCGAGCGGCACTCCCGCTGCTTCTAGGTGCGCGAGAGTGCCGTTCGCTGCGTCAGGAGGCGTGCCCCGCGCAGAACTCCACGAGGGTGCGCGCGGCGAACCCGGTGGCGCCCTTCGCGACCTCCTCGTGCGGGGAGTCGCAGCGGGCGGGGCCGGCGATGTCGAGGTGCGCCCAGGGCACGTCACCCACGAACCGGCGCAGGAACAGTGCGGCGACGATGCCGCCGGGCCCGGGCGGGGCCTGCCGCACGTCGGCGAGGGTGGAGTCGACGTCCGCGTCGTGCCCGGCCGACAGCGGCACCCGCCACCACGGCTCGGCCGTGGCGTCGCCCGCCGCGGTCATGCGCGCCGCGAGCTCGTCGCTCGTGGCGAACAGGCCGCCGGTGCGCACCCCGAGGGCCACCTTCATCGCGCCGGTGAGCGTGGCGACGTCGACGAGGACGTCGGGCGCGAGGGTGGCGACGGCGTAGCCGAGGGCGTCGGCCAGCACCATGCGCCCCTCGGCGTCGGTGTTGGCGACCTCGGTGGTGCGCCCGTCGTAGTGGCGCACGACGTCGCCCGGGCGGTACGCCGAGCCCGACACGTGGTTCTCCGCCAGCGGCACGAGCCCGGTGACCCGCACCGGGACCTCGAGCGCGGCGATCGCGCCGAGCGCCCCGACGACGGCCGCCCCGCCCGAGCAGTCGGTCCGCATGTCGGCCATGCCCGCGTTCGGCTTGATCGAGATGCCGCCGGTGTCGAAGGTGATGCCCTTCCCGACGAGCACCACGTGGCGCGTCGCGCCGGCCGGGGCCCAGGTGAGCTCGAGGAGGCGCGGGGGCCGCGAGGACCCGCCGCCGACCGCGAGCACGCCGCCGAACCCGTGCTCGGCGAGCCAGTGCTCGTCGCGGATCTCGACGTCGACCCCGGGCACGGAGGCCAGCGACTCGAGCGCCTGCTCCGCGAACCAGGCCGGCGACTTCGCCCCCGAGGGGGTGTCGGCGAGGTCGCGCGCGGTCGCGGTGGCCCGGGCGAGGACCAGCGCCCGCTCCACCGCGTCCCGGAACGCGGCGGGCACCTCGAGGGCGACCTCCGGCGGCGGGGCCGGGGTGGCGGAGCGCACGGAGAAGCGGTGCGACCCGAGCAGCAGGCCGGTGGCCAGCGCCGCCCAGCCCGCCCCGTCGTCGGGACCGGGGTGGCCGTCGGCGAGGCCGACCTGCACGCGGGCCGGACCGTCCCCGGATGCGCCGTACAGCGCGCCGGGGTCGGTGCGGCCCGACGCCACGCGGACCGCCGCGGCGCCGGCCGCCCGCCAGTCCTTGCCCGACCCCGTCCCGGCGCCCACCAGCCATCGCCCGGCACCGTCGTCCGGCGCCAGGGCGGCGACCGCCCCGGCCGACGCGACCCACCCGCTCGGGGTCCCGGCGGGCGGCTCGACGTCGTCGGAGACCCGGCACAGGGTCACGACCGCGGCCGCGCCGGCGTCGGCGCCCGGGTCGACCGCCGAGATCGTGGCGAGCGGGGTGGGCAGCGACGGCGCGGCGAAGACGGCGGTCACGGTTACGACGAGATCGAGGAGAGGGCCTCCCGCAGGTCGCCCGCCTCGTCGGCGGTCATCTCGACGACGAGCCTGCCCCCACCTTCGAGAGGCACGCGCATCACGATCCCGCGGCCCTCCTTGGTGACCTCGAGGGGACCGTCACCGGTCCGGGGCTTCATGGCCGCCATAGTCGTGCTCCCTCCACATGGTCGTCGCCGGCGAGGCCGGGCCTCTCATCTGCGATGGAGCTCCCGGACGCCGCAGGTCGATTCTTCCCCATCCGGGCGCCGCGCACGACACCGGAGCGATCATCGGGCGTGGCGCGTCGCCGAGGGGACGGCCCGGAAGCACCCGGCGAGGTGTTCGTCGACCATGCCGGTGGCCTGCATCAACGCGTGGGCGGTGGTCGGTCCGACGAACCGGAACCCCCGCCGGCGCAGCTCCTTCGCCATCGCCGTCGACTCCGGCGTGGTCGCCCGGACCCCGTCGAGCGTCTCCGGCGGCGCCGGCGGCGGTTCGGGCGCGAAGGACCACAGCAGCGCGTCGAGCCCCGGGCCCTCCTGCTCCAGACGCAGCACGGCGGCCGCGTTGGCGATCGTCGCGTCGATCTTCTGCCGGTTCCGGACGATGCCGGCGTCGGCCAGGAGCCGCGCCACGTCGGCCTCGTCGAACCCCGCGACCACCTCGGCGTCGAACCCGGCGAACGCGGCGCGGAAGGCGGGCCGCTTGCGCAGGATCACGAGCCACGAGAGCCCGGACTGGAAGGCCTCGAGGCTGACCCGCTCGAAGAGCGCGTCGCGGCCGTGCAGGACGTGGCCCCACTCGGTGTCGTGGTACTCCCGCAGCAGCGGGTCGGACGCCCCCCACGGGCAGCGCGCGACCCCGTCCTCGCCGGGGACCGCCCCGTTCATCTCCCCGTCGCTCCGCTCGCCCACCTCACCTCGTCTCGGTCGCGCAGCGCCGCGCGAGCTTGCGCAGCGAGTAGACCAGCGCGAGCCGGAACACCGGCGACACGAACGGCCAGCCCAGCGCCCCGAGGGGACCGAGCGGGAGGTCGAGCCGCTCGCCCCACTCGAAGCGCGAGCGCGAGGGCCCGAGCTCGACGACGGTGAACGTGCCCGACCCGCGGACGAACGAGCCGGTGTGCACCACGGTCGCGCGGTGCGGCGGGTCCCACCCGACGATGCGCATCGTGTCGGTCACCCCGAGCGGCCCGACCCCGGTGGTGGCGGCGAGCTCGGAGCCGATCCCCACGCCGTCGCCCGCGGTCACCTTCACCTCGGTGCCGAGCATCCAGTCGCTCTGGCCCTCCCAGTCGGTGACGGCCTTCCAGACGACGTCGGCGGGCGCGTCGACGTCCACGCCGACGGTGATGTCACGCGTGGCCACGGTCAGTGTTCCTCTCGCTGCAGTGCTTCACGGCCGGCTCCTCTCGCGGCGCCGGCGACGCCGGCGGTGGGATCGGTGGGCGTCGGGTCGTCGACGTCGGTGAGCGCCTCCGGGTCGGCACGCGCGTCCCGGGGGCCCTCGTAGACCGCGAGCCGCCCGCGCAGCGCGTCCACCTCGGCCGCGAGCCGGTCGAGCGCCCAGTCCACCTCGCTCATGCGGTATCCGCGGAACGTCTGCTGGAACCGCAGCTCGCGCACATCGGCCCCCGCGAGGTCGCGCGCGGGCAGCCGGGTGGGCGTGGCCCCGGGCGGCATCGGGGCCAGTTCCTCCCCGCGGCCGGCCAGCAGCGCCGTCGCCAGGTAGATCACCGCCGCGACCGCCCCGACGACGAGGACGTAGACCAGAGCACTGCCCATGGCGACGATCGTGGCAGAGGGGTCCGACGGTCAGCGTTCGGAGTCGGGCCGGCTCAGCCGCAGGCGTCCAGGGCCGCCTCGACCGTCGTCGTCCGGATCAGCGTGCGCAGCGAGACGTCCCCGACGAAGCCGGTGCCGCGCAGGCCCTCCAGCCAGGCGAGGAGCCCGTCGTAGAAGCCGTCGGGGTCGCAGAGCACCACCGGCTTGGTGTGCATCTCGAGGTAGCGCGAGGTCCACGCCTCGAAGAGCTCCTCGAGCGTGCCGAGCCCGCCGGGCAGCGCGATCCACGCGTCGGAGCGGGCGTCCATCTCCGCCTTGCGCTCGCGCATCGTCCCGACGACGACGAGCTCGTCGGCCTCGTCGTCGGCGACCTCGCGGTCCTGCAGGCCGGTGGGGATCACCCCGACGGTGCGGGCGCCACCGGCGCGGGCCGCCCGCGCCACCTCGCCCATCATCCCGACCCGCCCGCCACCGGAGACGAGCGTCCAACCACGGGCCGCGATCTGGGTGCCCACCTCGCGGGCCAGCGCGAGATGGCGCTCGCCGACCGGGCCGGACGCGCAGAACACGCAGACGTGCACTCCCACTACTTCTCCACCAGGTCCTGGAAGCCCCGCTCGACGATGGCGACGACCTCCTCGACGTCGTCGACGACGTGGATCAGGTCGACGTCGCGGGGGCTGATCACCGCGTGGTCGATGGCCGTGGTGCGCAGCCAGTCGACCAGCCCGCCCCAGTAGGCCGAACCGAGCAGGATCACCGGGAAGCGGGTGACCTTGCCGGTCTGGACCAGGACGAGGGCCTCGAAGAGCTCGTCGAGGGTGCCGAAGCCGCCGGGCAGGCAGACGAACGCCTGGGCGTACTTGACGAACATCGTCTTGCGGGCGAAGAAGTAGCGGAACCCGACCCCGAGGTCGACCCACGGGTTGAGGCCCTGCTCGAACGGAAGCTCGATGCCCAGCCCCACCGAGAGACCCCCGGCCTCGGAGGCGCCGCGGTTCGCGGCCTCCATGATCCCGGGGCCGCCGCCGGTGATGACGGCGTAGCCCGCGTCGGCCAGGGCCGCGCCGAGGCGCACGCCGACCGCGTAGTCGGGGTGGTCCGCGGGCGTGCGGGCCGAGCCGAACACCGTCACGGCGCGCGGGATCTCGGCGAGCACCGAGAAGCCCTCCACGAACTCGGCCTGGATCCGCTGCACGCGCCAGGCGTCGGAGTGCACCCAGTCGGCCGGGCCGCGCTGGTCGAGCAGCCGCTGGTCGGTGGTGGAGGACAGGCGGGCCGGGTCCCGGTGCTCGGAGCGGCGCCTGTCGATGGTCGTCGGCCGGGGCGTCGTGAGGTCGTCGAACTGGGAGCCGGTCACGGCATCAGCGTAGGAGCGGGGTCGCGGCGGGTTCGCGCCGGTCGCGCGTCCGTCACCGCGAATTCGGGTGTGCGTCCCCCAGGGCCGGGTAGCCGGTTGAAGAGACAACCACCGCACGACGAGGGGACGCACCACCTATGGCCACCAAGGTCGCCGTCATCTACTACTCGCAGACCGGCACGATCCACGAGCTCGCGCAGGAGTACGCCGCGGGCGCCGAGAAGGCCGGGGCCGAGGTACGGCTGCGCTCGGTGACCGAGCTGGCGCCGCAGTCCGCCATCGACTCGAACGAGAAGTGGAAGAACTACCGCGAGCAGATCGCGGACCAGCCCGAGGCCACCGCGGACGACATCCTCTGGGCCGACGCCGTGATCTTCGGGACGCCGACCCGGTACGGCAACGTCTCCGCGCAGCTCAAGCAGTTCCTCGACCAGCTCGGCCCGCAGTGGGCCCAGGGTCAGCTCGCCGACAAGGTCTACTCGGGCTTTACCGCGAGCTCGACGCTGCACGGCGGCCAGGAGTCGACGCTGCTCGCGCTGTACAACACGATCTACCACTTCGGTGGCTTCATCGTCCCGCCCGGCTACACCGACGGGATCCTGTTCCAGACCGGCAACCCCTACGGCGTCTCGCACGTCGACGGCCAGGGCACCATCCCGGTCTCCGACGAGACCCGCCAGGCCGCCCGGTACACCGCCGAGCGCGTCACCGGCGTGACCTCCCAGCTGCTCGCCGGCCGGGACGCGGCGCTCGCCGCCAGCTAGGCCCTCCTCGCTGGAGCGAACGGCACTTCCGCTGCTTCTATGTGAGCGGAAGTGCCGTTCGCTCCGGCCCCGCTACGCCAGATAGCGCCGCAACGTCTCGGCGCCCGCCGTGATCCGGCCGACCTCGACGTGCTCGTCGCGGGTGTGGGCGAGGTTCGGGTCGCCCGGGCCGAAGTTGACCGCCGGGATGCCGAGCGCGGAGAACCGCGAGACGTCGGTCCAGCCGTACTTGGCCACCGGCTCCCCGCCCGCCGCCGCGACGAACGCGGCCGCGGCGGGCGCGGAGAGCCCCGGCAGGGCCCCGGGGGCGGCGTCGGTCACCCGCAGGTCGAAACCGTCGAGCACCTCCCGGACGTGCGCCTCGGCCGCCGCGAGCGACCGGTCGGGCGCGAAGCGGAAGTTGACGGTGACCTCGCAGAGGTCGGGGACGACGTTGCCCGCCACCCCGCCCTCGACGCGCACCGCCTGCAGCCCCTCGCGGTAGACGCAGCCGTCGATGTCGACCGACCGCGGCTCGTACGCGGCGAGCCGGGCGAGCACCGGCGCCGCCGCGTGGATCGCGTTCTCCCCCAGCCACGATCGGGCCGAGTGCGCCCGGCGGCCCGCCAGCGTGACCACCACCCGCAGCGTCCCCTGGCAGCCGCCCTCGACCAGGCCCGAGGTCGGCTCACCGAGGATCGCGAGGTCGGCGTCGAGCCACGGGCGCAGGTCGCGCTCGATGCGCCCGAGCCCGTTGCGCGCCTCCTCGATCTCCTCGCAGTCGTAGAGCACGAGCGTCACGTCGTGGGCCGGGGCCGACAGCGCCGCCGTGAGGTGGGCCATCACCGCGACGCCCGCCTTCATGTCCGAGGTCCCGCAGCCGTAGAGCCGGTCGCCGTCGCGACGCGAGGGGACGTTGTCGGCGATCGGCACGGTGTCGAGGTGCCCGGCCAGCAGCACCCGGGTGGGGCGACCCAGCGAGGTGCGTGCGAGCACGGCCTCGCCGGAGCGCACCACCTCGAGGTGGGCCTCCCGCCGCAGCGCCGTCTCCATCGCGTCCGCGAGCGCCCGCTCGTCGCCCGAGACCGAGGGCACGTCGACGAGGGCGGCGGTCAGCTCGACCGGGTCGGCGTGGAGATCGAGGGTCACGCCGCCAGTGTGCGCTGCGCGCCCGTGAGCACTCGGAGGGCCTATAACCCCGCGAAGTGCTCACGAGGCCGCAGGCCACAATGGAGGTGATGAGCACCCCGGACACCCCCCAGCGCGCCGTCGGACTGGGTCTCGCGACCCTCGCCCTCGACGGGACCGTCCTGGATACCTGGTACCCGCTGCCCGAGCTCGTGGACGCCTCCGACGAGATGGCCGCCGAGGCCGGCACGGTCGTCGTGCCCGCCGGCGAGCTCGAGCCCTCCCTCGTCGACGCCCTGGGCACCGACGAGCAGCGCGGGGTCGAGGTCGTCGCGATCCGCACCGTCAGCGACCTCACCGGCCCGCCCGTGAGCGCCTACGACATCTACCTGCGCCTGCACCTGCTCTCCCACCGGCTGGTCCGCCCCCACGGCGTCGACCTGACCGGCATGTTCGGGCTCCTCGCCAACGTCGTCTGGACCAACTTCGGGCCCTGCCCGGTCCCGGAGTTCGAGCGGACCCGCGCCCGGCTGCGCGCCCGCGGTCAGGTCACCGTCACGCACGTCGACAAGTTCCCGCGCATGGTCGACTACGTGATCCCGACCGGCGTCCGCATCGGCGACGCCGACCGGGTCCGCCTCGGCGCCCACCTCGCCGAGGGCACCACCGTGATGCATGAGGGCTTCGTCAACTTCAACGCCGGCACGCTCGGGAAGTCGATGGTCGAGGGCCGCATCTCGGGCGGCGTGGTGGTCGGCGACGGCTCCGACGTCGGCGGCGGCGCCTCGATCATGGGGACGCTCTCCGGGGGCGGCAAGGAGGTCGTCTCGATCGGGGAGCGCTGCCTGCTGGGCGCCAACGCCGGCATCGGGATCTCCCTCGGCGACGACTGCGTGGTCGAGGCCGGCCTCTACGTCACCGCCGGCACGCGCGTGACCCTGGACGACGGGTCCGTCGTCAAGGCCGTGGAGCTCTCCGGACGCAACGGGATCCTGCTGCGCCGCAACTCGGTCAGCGGCGCCGTCGAGGCGCTGCCGCGCACCGAGGGCGCGAAGGTGGAGCTCAACTCCGCCCTGCACGCGAACTGAGCGCCTCGTAGGTGACGCGGCGCGGGCCCAGCCGCACGACGACGAGGGCCTGCGCCGCCACCGCGGCGACCACCACCCAGAGCGCGGCGGAGAACCCGGCCGCGTCGATGAGCGCGCCCATCAGCAGCGGCGCGATCCCGGCGAGCACGTAGGCGACCCCGAGGGCGAGCGCCGACACCGAGGCCGACGTCGCCCCGTCCGGGGTCCGCCACGCGATCACGGCCAGCCCCAGCGGGAACCCGGCGCCGACCGCCACCGACGTGAGCACCACCCACGGCCACGGCCCCACCACCGGCGCGAGCGGTGCCACCAGCAGGCCCGCGACGCCGAGCCCGCCGCACACCGCGCAGAACGCCGCCCACCGCGCCCACGTCCGGTGCCGCTCGGCGACCGCGGGGATCACCAGGGCCGCCGGGATCTGCACGACGTTCCACACCGAGAGGATCACCGCCGCCCGCTCCACCGAGAGCCCCTGCGCCTCGTAGAACGGCGCCAGCCAGGTGAGCCAGGCGTAGAACTGCAGCGACGACGTCGCCTGGAACGCCACCGCGAGGCGCGCGAACCGGTTGCGCCACGGCAGCGGCACCGCGGCCGCCACCGGCGAGTCCGACCTCGCCAGCCGGCGCGTCACCGGTACCCATACGACGAGCGCGAGGGCCGCCGGCAGCGACCACACCGCGAGCGAGCCCGACCAGCCGCCCAGCAGCGAGGCGAACGGCAGCGCGGTCAACGACGCGACGGTCGCGCCCGCCATCATCGCCACCGTGTAGAGCCCGGTCGCCGCGCCGGCGCGCTCGGGCAGGTGGTCCCGGACGACGCCCGTGATGGCCACGCCGGTCACCCCGATCCCGGCGCCGATGAGCAGGCTCCCGACGACGAGGGCGAGGGTCGCGGGGATCCCGCGCACCAGGTTGCCCAGCGCCAGGGCGCCCATCGCGGCGGCCGCCGCCCACTCGCGGCCCATCAGCCGGGTGAGCCCGGGCGCGGCGAACGACCCCACGCCCATGAGGACCACCGCGCCGCCCTGCACCAGGCCCGCGACCGCTGCCGAGATACCCAGGTCGGTGCGCACCTGGACCAGCAGCGGCGGGTAGCCCGAGAGGGCCGCGCGGAGGTTCAGCCCGAGCGCGAGGATCGCGAGCAGGACGAACACCGGACGGACCCCGGCGCGGGCCGCGGTCGTCGGGCTCACGCGGCGAGTCTGGTCGCCGCCGCCCCGATCCGCTCGTCGGACGCCGTCAGCGCGATCCGGACGTGCCGCGCGCCCGCGGGCCCGTAGAACTCGCCCGGCGCGACGAGGATGCCGAGCCCGGCGAGCCGGGCGACGGTCTCGCGGCACGGCCGGTCGTCGGTGGCCCAGAGGTAGAGGCCCGCCTCGGAGTGGTCGATCCGCAGCCCGGCCTTCTCCAGCGCGGGACGCAGGACCGCCCGGCGCTCGTCGTAGCGCTGCCGGGTCTCCGCGACGTGCAGGTCGTCGGACAGCGCCGCGACCATGGCCTCCTGGATCGGCCGCGGCACGATCATCCCGGCGTGCTTGCGGACCGCGAGCAGGCCCGCAACGAGCGCGGGGTCACCGGCGCAGAACGCCGCGCGGTAGCCCGCGAGCTGGGAGGTCTTCGACAGCGAGTGCACCGCGAGCAGCCCTTCGAGCGACCCGCCGTGCACCCGCGGGTCGAGGACCGACACCGGCTCCGAGCCCGGCCCGGGGAGCCCGAGGTAGCACTCGTCGGACGCGACGACCGCGCCGAGCGAGCGGGCCTCGGCCACCCGGTCGGCCAGCGCCCCGACCGGGAGCACCCGGCCCGTCGGGTTCGACGGGGAGTTCAGCCAGACGAGGCGCACACCGGGCGGCAGCGGCTCGTCGTCGGGAACCCGGACCGCCTCGCACCCGGCGAGCAGCGCCCCGACCTCGTAGGTCGGGTACGCCAGCGCCGGGATCGCGACCGTGCTGCCGCCCAGGCCGAGCAACGTCGGCAGCCACGCCACCAGCTCCTTGGAGCCGATGGTGGGCAGCACCGCGTCGCTCTCGAGCCCGGCGGCGCCGAAGCGGCGGGAGAGCGCCTCGACGACGGCCCGCCGCAGCGGCGGCGTGCCGTGCGTCTGGGGGTAGCCGGGCGAGTTCCAGGCGTCCTTCAGGGCCGCCGCGACGACGCCGGGCACCGGGTCGACCGGCGTGCCGACGGAGAGGTCGACGACGCCGTCGGGATGCGCCCGCGCCGTCGCCGTCTCCGCGGCCAGACTGTCCCAGGGGAAGTCCGGGAGTGCCGGAAGTCCCCCCGTCGCTTCGCTCGCCCCGGCCGGGTTCACTCGCCCTGCGGCGGCAGCGCCGGCACCGGGCCCACGTCACGGTCGGTCTTGCCGACCTTGGACGCCCCGCCCGGCGAGCCCAGCGCGTCGAAGAAGTCCACGTTGGCCTGGGTGTAGGCCGACCACTGGTCGGGGACGTCGTCCTCGTAGTAGATGGCCTCGACCGGACACACCGGCTCGCAGGCACCGCAGTCGACGCACTCGTCGGGGTGGATGTACATCATCCGGCCCCCTTCGTAGATGCAGTCGACGGGGCACTCCTCGATACAGCCCTTGTCGAGCACGTCCACACACGGTTCGGCGATCACGTACGTCACGTCGACTCCTGCTCCCTACTCATCGCTGTCGTCACCGTGCGGCCGGTGGTGGACGGCCGGGCCGGTGAGCCGCCCTGCAGTATTCCGTCCGACGGCGCGTCACGCCCGGGCGGGTCGCCCCCCGATCCACGTGTCGACCGACACACCTATCCGTGCTCGCGCGCCACCCACGTCGCCGCCCGGCGCGCCGCACGCCGCAGCCCCGACCGCTCGGCCTTGTAGGCCCCGACCGCGCCGACCACCGGCAGGTTCGCGAGCAGCCGCCAGGAGCGGCGCCCCTGCGGCCGCCGGCCCAGCTCGTCGTGCAGGGCGAACAGCGAGCGGCCCATCCGCCAGACGGCCCGGGCGAGCGCGGTGAGCCGGCCGTCGCCGGAGTGCTCGTCGGAGGACAGGTCGCCGGTGAGGGCCCCGGCGTCGCGCTGGACGTCGGCGTGGAACGCGTCGCCCGCGGGGCGCAGCTCGCGGTCGAAGAGCACGGACGCGAGCAGGCGGACCTGCTCGTCGCGGTCGGTCACCCCGTGCTCGCCCGCGATCGCGCACACGACGAGGCCCTGCGCGGCCACCCCGAGGATGTCCGAGACCGGCAGCCGCCGCGCCAGGGCGCCGCCGACGCCGGGGAAGGCCGCGACCGCCGAGGTGAAGCGCCCGACGCGGCCCACCCACCAGGCGTCGCGCTCCTCGGTGCCCATCACCGCCCAGCGCGGGGTGCCGGGCAGCTTCGAGGTGGCGAGCCGGTCGACGACCGCCGTCCGGGTCCGCCGCAGGAGCCGGCGGGCCTTCTGGGGCCGCGTCGTGGCCGGCGGCTCGTCGGTGACCGGGCCCTCGAGCGCCAGGGCCCGGCGCTGCGCGAGCTTGCCGAGCCGGAAGGGGTCCGCGTCGCGCAGCCCCGACAGCACCGGCCCGGTGGCGGCGACGAAGGGGCGCAGAACGCTGATCATGTACTGGTCGGAGACGGCGGCCATGTCCGCCACTTCCCCGTTCCTCCGGCTGGCCACACTGGGAGACGCGGGTCACAGTGGAGCGATGACCGGGGGAATCTGGGGCGCCACGGCGCGCGCCGAGGTGGGCCCGCAGCTCGCGGCGCTGGGCGCGCACTACGGCGCGTGCCGCACGCTCCCCGACGGCACGCGGGCGGTCTCGTGGTGGTTCGAGGCGTCCCGACGACGCCAGCGGCGGCTCGTGTTCCGCGCGCCGGCCGGGCGGACCGACGAGTGGGAGGTCGAGTACGCGGAGCACTCGGCCGACGGGAGGCGCACCTGGCTGCACGACTCCCGCACCGTCCGCACCACGCGCGAGGGCCTCGCCGGGGCCGTCGCCGACCTCGTCGGGCGGGGCCTCACCCGCCGCGGCGCCGTGCGGGAACTGCACGACGACCCCACGCGCCGGCCCGTGGTCGACGGCCCCTCCCCCGGGCCCCGCCCGGCGGCGGCCGCCGCGTCCGCGCACCGCCCGCCCCCGCCGCCACGCGGGCTGCGGGTGGCCGACGGGGTGCTCGGGATGGTCGTCGCGGCCGCCCTGTTCGCGGCGTGCCGGATCGACATCGACCTCGCCCCGAACCTCGCCGCGGTCGCCGTGCCGCTGTTCGGGGTGTCGGCGGTGTGGACGCTCATCGGGGTGACGGGGGCCGAGCGGCGCTGACCCGGGTGTCAGCGATGGCACGTCGCTGACGTCGAGCGTCAGCGATGTGCCACCGCTGACTCCCGCGGCCGCACCGGGCGGCTCGCCACCCACACCCCCGGGAACAGGCCCGCCGCCACCAGCAGCAGCGAGCGCCAGTCGGGCGGGAAGGTGCCGGTCCCCGCCGGGCTCCAGAAGCCGAACCCCACGACGACGACCAGCCACGTCGCCAGCGGCACGAACACCAGCCACGTCGCGGGGAAGCACCGGTCGACGATCCGCACCGCCAGCGGCGTCGTCACCGCGGCCACGAGCACCGACACCGGGAGCGGCACCGACCCCACCCGCAGCGTCAGCCACGCCACCTCGGTCAACGCCAACAGGACGAGGTCGAGCAGGACGACCGCCAGGACCGCGTACCTCACGACGCCACCCTCACGCGGAGAGCGCCCCCAGCCCGCCGTCGGGTCCCCGCAGCAGCACGAACCCCTCCGAGCCCGTCACCGGCTGCGCCAGCCCGTTCGACAGCGCGAACGCCGGGGGGTCCGACCCGTCGTCGAGCACGCTGATCTGCGTCGCGTGCGCCCGCAGCGCGGCGAGCTTGCGCACGCGCGCGGGGCCGAGCACGACCCTCGTCGTGATCTCCGCGTCGGGCACCGTCGGGAGGTCCTCGACCGGGGGCACCGGCAGGGGCAGCCACGCCCGGCGCCGCAGCCGTGCCAGGCCGGCGTCCACCTCGTCGTGCGCCGCGGCGGTGGCATAGAGCGCGACGCGCTCGCCCAGCGGGTCGATCCGCTCCACGGCGCCGCCCGCGATCTCGTGGGCGCGGACGTGGTCGGGGTGGCCGTAGCCGCCGCCGGCGTCGTAGCTGACGACGACGTCGGGCTCCAGTTCCTCCAGCAGCTCGGTCAGCTGGTGCACCTGGAGGTCGACGTCGGCGCGGTTCGCGAACGCGCCCTCGGCGAGGTCGTCGGGCTCGGCGGCCCGGATGCCCTCCCCGGTGGCGACCATCCCCGAGTCGCGCCACCGGCCCCGGCCGCCCAGCAGCCGGTGGTCGGTGACGCCGAGGGCCGCGCAGGCCTTCCCCAGCTCCTCGGCGCGGTGCGGCGCGAGCTCGTCGGACCCCTCGAGGTGCTTCAGCTCCGGCGGGATGACCTCGCCGAGCTCGCCGAGGGTGCAGGTGACGAGCGTGACGTCCCAGCCCGCCCCGACCGCCCGGGCCATGAGGCCCCCGCAGGTGATCGTCTCGTCGTCGGGGTGGGCGTGGACCAGCACCAGGCGCGTCACTCGGACCGGTCCCCGGTCGGCAGGTCCCCGAGGGTCGCGAAGGCGTCGAGGACCGGCTCCACGTCGCCCTTCGTCGTCCAGGACCGGAGCTGGGCTGCCGACCGGCGGGCCAGCGCGGCGCGGTGGAGCTCGAACTCGTCGGCGTGCAGCACCACGTCGGCCTGCTCGGGGTCGCCGCCGTCGCTCGCCCAGGACCAGTGCGTCCCGACGAGGCCGAGCGTCGTCCCCTCGGGCAGGCGCTGCCCGACCCGCGGCGCGAAGCGGTCGCGGATCGCGGCCACCCCCTCGCTGTCCTTCCCGCCCGGCACGCCGAGGGCGCCGCGCAGGTCCTGCTCGTGGATGATCACGTCGCCGAGCGGCCGGGGCCCGTTCGCCCGCATCCAGGTCCGCAGCGGCTCGGCGGTCTCGCGCCACTCCGCCACGAGGTCAGCCACCGTGTTCCCGCGGCGCTCGGCGACCTGCTTGGCGGTCCAGTCCGCGTTGTGGTCGTCGGGCTCGTCGCCGGCGACGACGTCGCTGCCGAGCCCCACCATGTGGCTGAACAGGTCGCGCACCGTCCAGTCGGGGCAGGCGGGCACCCGGGTCTCCACCTGCTCGGCGCTCGCGCCCTCCATCAGCGCGATCACCCGCTCCTGGGCCCTGCTCCACTCCTCGATCGCGTCCACGGGGGCATTCTGTCGCGGCGGGTCGGGAGGTGCTCGGCCCGGACCATGGTCACCGGGGCGGCAGGCCCACCGGAAACCCGTCGCCGCCGGACGGTCGCGGGGTCACCCTGGGGCGATGATCGAGGTTCCCGACGAGGCCCGGCGCCGGTTGGTCGTCCGCTTCGGCCCCGGGGCGACGGACTGGCTCGACGAGCTCCCGGCCCTCGTCG
The DNA here is from genome assembly GCF_042653685.1 of Actinomycetospora atypica. Taxonomy (NCBI): domain Bacteria; kingdom Bacillati; phylum Actinomycetota; class Actinomycetes; order Pseudonocardiales; family Pseudonocardiaceae; genus Actinomycetospora; species Actinomycetospora atypica. The sequence goes on from NZ_JBHSIV010000006.1 coordinate 128,241, forward strand.
GGACCCTGGCGCGCCGGTGGGGGCTGCAGATCGACGGCCCGGTGCTCTCCGGCAACTCCGCGATCGTGCTGCCCGCCGACCGGGGCGTGCTGAAGCTCCACCCCGACGGGGGGATCGCCGCCGACGAGGCCGCGGCGCTCGCCCACTGGTCCGCGGCCAGCACGGTCGTCGACCTGCTCGAGCACGACGAGGGAGCCCTCCTGCTGGCGCGGGTCCGGCCCGGCACCGCGGTGCCCACCGCCCTCGGGACCGACCCGGCCGTGCTCCCCGCGCTCGTCGACCTGTGGACCACCCCCGGGGCGCCCGACGTGCCGCCCCTCGTCGACCGGGTCGCGTTCTGGCACGAGAAGGTGCGCGAGCACCTCGACGACGAGCGGGTCCGCGGGGTGATCCCGCCCGAGGTCCTCGATCGGGGGGCGGGCGAGGCGGAGGTCCTGGCGGCCCGGCCGGGGCACGAGGGCCTCGTCCACGGCGACCTGCACGCCGGGAACCTGCTCACCGGCCCCGCCGGTGCGGTCGTCGTCGACCCCCGTCCGTGCCGCGGCGACCGGACCTTCGACCTCGTCGACCCGGTCCTCGTCGAGGGTCGGCCCGAGCGGGTGGTCCCGGAGCTGGCCCGCCGGCTCGACGGACTCGACCCCGACCTGCTGCACGCCTGGTGCCGCGCCCTCGCCCCGGCGAACGCGATCGCGGCCCTGCGCACCGACCCCGGCTCGGCCCGCACCGCCGCCCTCGTGGCGCTCGCGCTCCGGGACTGACGGGGAGATCCCGTCCGACGGCGTGGACCGATCGGTCCCGACCCCACTGCGCGCCGCGCAACGGGATCTCCCCGGGTCGGCGCGCCGAGCGTGGCGGATCCCTGACGTCCGGTGTCAGCGAAGTGCCATCGCTGACACCAGACGCAGGGCCCTAGACCGACTCGGGATCGCCGTCGGGGAAGTGGCAGGCGAACCGGTGCTCCCCCGCCGCGTCGCTCGGGGACAGCAGCGGGACCTCGTCGGCGCACCGCTGCTGCGCCTTGGGGCACCGGGTGCGGAAGCGGCACCCCGACGGCGGGTTCGCCGGGCTGGGGATCTCGCCGGTCAGCACCACCCGCGACTTCCGGCGACGGCGCTCCGCGGCCGGGTCGGCGAGCGGCACCGCGGAGAGCAGGGCCCGGGTGTAGGGGTGGCGCGGGTTGTCGTAGACCGACGCCGCGTCCCCGATCTCGACGACCTTGCCGAGGTACATCACCGCGACCCGGTCGGAGATGTGGCGGACCACCGAGAGGTCGTGGGCGATGAACAGGTAGGAGAGCCCGAGTCGCTCCTGGAGGTCCTCGAGCAGGTTGACCACGCCGGCCTGCACCGAGACGTCGAGCGCCGACACCGGCTCGTCGAGCACGATCAGCCGGGGGTTCGCGGCCAGGGCCCGGGCGATGCCGATCCGCTGCCGCTGTCCGCCGGAGAACTCGTGGGAGTAGCGGTTGCGGTGCTCGGCCTTGAGCCCGACGAGCCCGAGCAGCTCCTCCACGCGGGCCCGCAGGTCGGCCTCCGAGTCGTACACGGAGTGGATGCGCAGCGGCTCGGCGATGAGCTCGGAGACGGGCAGGCGCGGGTCGAGCGAGCCGAACGGGTCCTGGAACACCATCGCGAGCTCGCGGCGCAGCGGGCGCATCTCGGCCGCGGAGAGCCCGACGAGCTCGCGGCCGTCGTAGCGCACCGAGCCGGAGTCGGGACGGATCAGCTGCAGGATCGAGCGGCCCGTCGTGGACTTCCCGCAGCCCGACTCCCCGACGATGCCGAGGGTCTCGCCCTCGTCGACGTCGAAGGAGACCCCGGTGACGGCCTGGACCTTCCCGACGACGCGGCGCAGCACGCCGTTGCCGCGCACCGGGAACGTCGTCGTGAGGTCCCGGACCTGCAGGAGCGGGCCCTGCCCGGTCTCCCGGGACACCGACTCGGCGATGGGGGCACTCATGCGGACACCTCGGAACGGGCGAAGAGGTCGGTCGTGGAGTTCTCGGCGAGGTGGCGCCAGCGCCGGCAGCGGCTGCCGTGTCCCTCGGCGACGGTCTCCAGGGCCGGCTCGGCGTCGAGGCAGGCGTCCTCGACGATCGGGCAGCGCGGGGCGAACGAGCAGCCGGGCGGCAGGGACACCAGCGACGGCGGGGCGCCCGGGATCGGGTGGAGCCGGCCGCCGACCTGGTCGATCGCCGGGAGCGAGGAGAGCAGACCGACCGTGTAGGGCATCCGCGGGCGCTCGAAGACCTCCTCGGTGGGGCCGGTCTCGACGACGGTGCCGCCGTACATCACCTGCACCCGGTCGGCCGTGCCGGCGACGACGCCGAGGTCGTGGCTGACCAGCACCATCGACGCCCCGGTCTCCACGCGGACCTGGTCGAGGACCTCGAGCACCTGGGCCTGGACGGTGACGTCGAGGGCGGTGGTCGGCTCGTCGGCGATGATCAGGCGCGGCCGGTTGACCATGGCCATCGCAATCATCGCGCGCTGGCGCATGCCGCCGGAGAACTCGTGCGGGTACTGCTTCGCGCGCGCCTCCGGCTGCGGGATGTCGACGAGGGCGAGCGCGGCCACGGCGTCGCGCCAGGCCTCGTCCTTCGACACCGACCCGTGCGCGCGGCGGGCCTCGGCGATCTGCCGCCCCACCGTGTGCACGGGGTTCATCGAGCTCATCGGGTCCTGGAAGATCATCGCGATCTCGGAGCCGCGCAGGCTCCGCAGCGTCTCCGCCCTGGCCCCCACCAGCTCCGCCCCGTCGAAGCGGATCGAGCCGGTGACGCGGGCGGAGGCGGGCAGCAGCCGCGGCACCGCCATCAGCGACACCGACTTGCCCGACCCCGACTCCCCGACGACGCCGAGCACCTCCCCGGGCTCGACGGCGAAGCTGACGCCGCGCACGGCGTGCACCTCGCCCTCCTCGGACGGGAACGTGACCGACAGGTCCTCGACCTCGAGCAGTGCCACGGTCCTACCCCTAACGCCGCGTCTGGCGCGGGTCGAACGCGTCGCGCAGCCCGTCGCCGATGAAGTTGATGGTCAGGGAGATCAGCACGATCGCCACGAACGGCGCCCAGAACAGCCACGGCCTCGTCGCGAGCTGCGTGTAGTTCTGGTTGAGCACCAACCCGAGCGACGTGTCGGGGATCTGCACGCCGAGCCCGATGAACGAGAGCGCGGCCTCGACGAGCACCGCCAGGGCGAGGGTCAGGGTCGCGTTCACGACGATCGTCCCGATCATGTTCGGGACGAGGTGCTTCGTGACGATGCGCCAGGTCGTCGCCCCGCTCGCCCGGGCGGCCTCGACGAACTCGCGCTGGGACAGCGAGAGCGACTCGGCGCGCGTGACCCGGGCGATCGGCATCCAGAGAAAGAACCCGAGCACCAGGCCGACGAGCCACCACGAGCCGCCGAAGCCGGCGATGAGGATGGCCGCGACGGCCTGCAGCGGGACGACGAGGAAGAGGTCGGTCACCCGGGAGACCGCGGTGTCGGTGCCGCGGCGCAGGTAGCCGGCGACGGTGCCGAGCAGCACGCCGAGGACCGTCGCGATGACGGCCGCCAGCAGGCCGATCTGCATGGAGTACTGCGACCCCTTCATCACCAGCGAGAACACGTCGGCGCCGACCTGGTCGGTGCCGAAGATGTGCGCGGCGCTCGGGTCCTCGTACGACCCGGCCGAGAGGTTCGTCAGCGAGTACCCGAGGAAGAACGGCGCGACGTACACGAAGACGATGAAGACGACCAGGATCGTCAGGCTCGTCATCGCGGCCTTGTGCCGCAGGAAGCGCCGCCGGACCAGCTGGCCCTGGGTCATGAAGACGCTCTCGGGCTCGCCGCCGTCGGCCCGCGGGGGTGGTGGCACCTTGCCCGGGTGGGTGGTCCGGGGACCGGTGTCGGTGGTCTCAGCCAAGACGGATCCTCGGGTCGAGGTAGCTGTAGGCGATGTCGGCGAGCAGGTTGAACAGCACGACGATCACCGCGGTGACGATCAGCCAGCCCATGAGCATGTTCGGGTCGTACTGCTGGATCGAGCGCACCAGCAGCGACCCCATGCCGTTCCAGCCGAACACCTGCTCGGTGACGATCGCCCCGCCGAAGACCGCGGCGAAGTTGTAGGCGAAGTAGGTGGTCACGGGCAGCAGCGCGTTGCGCAGGGCGTGCCGCAGGACGACCTGCCGCTCCGAGAGGCCCTTCGCGCGGGCGGTGCGCACGTAGTCCGAGCGCATCGTCTCGAGCATCGAGGCCCGCTGGAACCGGCTGTAGGCCGCGAAGCTGATCGCGGCCAGGGCGATCGTCGGGAGGACGTAGGCCCCGGTGAACTTGAAGAACACCTCGCCGGGGCTGCCGGTGAACCCGCCGGCGGGCGGCCCGGCGGTGGTGAGCCAGCGATCGAGACCGAGGTCGATCAGCAGCAGGTTCAGCTCGATGCCGTAGACCTTGAGGATGATGCCGATGCAGAACACCGGCATCGCGAACAGCACGAACGCGAGCGTGGTCGCGACGTAGTCGGTGACCGTGTACTGGCGCAGCGCGGCGATCGCGCCCACCGCGCAGCCGACGAGCAGCGCGATCAGCTCGGCGATCACGACGAGCCGGATGGTCACCCAGAGCGCGCTGCCGACGGCCGGGAGCACCTCGGCGCGGGCCGCGCCGAGCGCGACGCTGGTCCCCCAGTCGCCGGTCAGGACCCCGGTGATCCAGTTCCAGTAGCGGACGATCACCGGCTGGTCGAGGCCCAGCGAGCGCGCGGTGGCGTCGATGGTGGCCTGGGTGATGCCGGGGCGGGCCTTGAGGGCGGCGAGCGGGTCACCCGAGTTCGCGACGGCGACGTAGAGCAGGAACGACGCCACGACGAGGACGCCGATCGAGATCAGGACGCGCCGCAGGATGTACGCGGCCACGTGTCCCCTCTCCTGGGACGGGGAGCACCCCGGGGGCCGGGATCGCCGGCCCCCGGGGAGTGCTCACGGTGGTGCGGGTCAGCCGCCCTGGACGACCCACTCGTTGGCGTTGTACAGCGGACCGTAGTTCGGCTGGTAGTACGCGTTGTCGATCCGGTCGGTGTAGCCCAGCATGTTCGGCTGGACGAACAGCGGGATCGACGGGAGGTCCGCCGCGATCAGGCGGTCGACCTCCTGCCACTGCTGGCGGAACCCGTTGGCGTCGAGGTTCGACACCGCCTGGTTCATCAGCGCGTCGACCTGCGGGTTCGAGTAGCCCTGCCAGTTCTGGCCGCCGCCGGTCGTGTAGATCGACTGGTGCGAGGAGATGAACGGGTCGTTGGCCCACCCGAACAGCGCGACGTCGTAGTCGCCCTGGCTGACCCGCTGGTCGAGGAAGTTCGGGTCGTTGTCGTCGACGACCTGCATCCCGGCCTGCTGGCACTGCGCCTGGATCAGCTGCACCGTCTGGACGCGCCGCGGCACGTTGGTGTGGCTGATCCGGAACTGCAGGCGCTGCCCGTTCTTCGCGAAGACGCCGTCGGGCCCCTTGACCCACCCGGCCTGGGTGAGCGTCTGGTTCGCCTGCTGGGCGTTGCCGGTGGCGATCTGCGAGTACGAGTCCTGGTAGCCCTGCTGGTTGGGCAGGTAGATCAGGCTCTGCAGCGGCGTGGCCTCGGGCTGGACGCCCTTGATCAGCTTGTCGACGAGCTCCTGGCGGTTCACGCACTGCGCGAACGCCTGGCGCACCGCCTTGTCGGCGAAGATCGGGTTCTTGAAGTTCATGTCCAGGTGCTCGTAGGTGACACCCGTCGTCGCCTGGAACTTGACACCCTGAGCGGCGAGCCCGCGCAGCAGGTTGGCGGCGTTGACGTCGACCTGCGGGGCCGCGGCCTGGACCTCACCGTTCTGCAGCGCCTGCGCCTCGGCGGTCGCGTCGGCGATGTTGCGGTAGGTGATGCTCTCCGGGCCGCCCGGGTTGGCCTTCCAGGCCGGGTTGCGGGTGAGCTTCACCTGCTGGTCCTGCACCCAGCTGTCGAGCTGGTAGGGCCCGGAGGCCGGCTGGGTCGCCTTGTCGAAGCCGTTCCAGCCGGTGTTCCAGAACTGGGTGATGCGCCCGAGGACGTCGGGCGGCGACTGCGGGTTGATCTGCCGGATGTCCGGGACGCCGGTCCTGGCCTCGAGCACGTGCGCGGGCAGCAGGTCGAACTGGCCCTGGCCGAACAGGCCGCGGTAGTCGGCGTACGGCTTCGCGAACGTCGCCTCGAAGGTGAGGTCGTTCGTGCACTGGGCGGTGCCGATGTCCTGGTAGCCGTTGTTCGAGGCCGTCGTGAACCCGGGGATCTTCCCGCTGCCGGCCAGGTAGGCCAGGTAGAAGTCCTTGCAGTTCCAGGGCTGCCCGTCCGACCACGTGATGCCGGGCTTGATGCGCCACCGGACCGTCTCCGGGGCCGAGGACACGAGGTCGATGCCGTCCATGACGTCGCCGTTGACCAGCACCGTGCCGTCGGCGTCGACCCAGGTGGCGGTGGCCAGGACCTGGGTGAGGACGTAGGCGTTGTAGAGCGAGTTCGCGTCCGCCGCGGCGTTGTTGTACGCCGTGTAGGCGGTGTCGGCGGCCAGCGTGACGCCCGGGCCCGACGGCACCTGCGGGGCGCGGTAGACGTCGCCCTGCCGGCCCTTGGCCTGGGGCGCGCTGGTGGAGCCGAAGTTGCCCTCACCCCCGCCTCCGCCGCAGGCCGCCACGAGTGCGAGCAGCGCCGTCACGGCCGCGGCGAGAACCCAGCGCGACCGACCGCGCCCGGTGATCCTGGTCACCTAACCTCCCGAATCCGTTTGACAGGCGGGGTCGCCGCCGGGGGCAACGTAAGTGGTCCAGACCTCTCGCGCCACCCCGGGGTTCACCTCCGCGTGAACTGTCCGTTTCGGAGTGTCAGTTGCCCGCGTCGCCGTTCGCCTGCCCCTGCCGGGCCGGCGGGGCCCAGCGGTCGGCGGCCGCGAACGGGCTGACGCCGAAGGGCGGTACGACGACGTCCGCGCGGCCCACGGGAGCCACCAACGTCGTCGCCGCCTGGAAGAGCGGGACCACCGGGGTGGAGCGCCAGAGCTGCGGCTCCACCAGGGCGAGCGCGGTGTCGGAGCTGACCGCCCCCGACGAGGCGCCGTCGAGGATCGACTGGATCGTCGGGTCGCAGAACCCGGTCACCGAGAGCGCCTCGGAGGCCTCCGGGGTGCCGTCCTGGGCCAGGGGCGCGTCGGAGGTGGTGGTCGCGGCGGGGCTCGTGGAGGTGGGCGCGGCGTTCGTCGTGGTGGCCGGCGCCGGGACCACCCCGGCGGAGGAGGTGGTGGGCGGGGTGGCCGTGGTGCTCCGCGCGTCGAGCGCCGAGCTGCCCGACGACGTCGGGGCCTGCCGGCCGGGGCAGCCGACCACCGAGTCGAGCCCGGAGACCGGGTCGGCGCTCACGGGCAGCGCCAGCACCGTGACGTCGGCGACCGCCATGTCCGAGGGCGACTTGGGGATCGGGGGCACCGAGGTGGTGGTCTCCGCCGGGGTGGTCGTGGTGGTCGGCGCGGTGGACGGGGCCGGCGGGGACGTGGTGGTGGTCCCCGGGACCGCCGAGGAGGTCAGCGGCCCGGGCGTCGAGGGGGTCGCGATCACCGACGGCGTGTCCGACGGGATGGGGCCGCGCCCGGCCGGGAACGGGTTCGAGCCGCCGTCGGCGACGACGGTGGTCCCGATGCCCGCGGCGTTGAGCTGCGCGGCGAGGGTCTCGACGAGCCGGCCGTAGGGCGAGACCTGCGGCGGGGCGGACAGCCGCAGGCGCAGCGGGGAGCCGCCGCGCGACCAGCGGCCGTCGGCGCCCCGCACGTACCCCGCCTCGGCGAGCGAGGACGTCGCGAGCGCGGGGTCGGGCGCGCGGGCGGGCGAGTCGGCGGTGATCGTCGGGACGTAGCCGGGCTGGGACGGGGCCCGGGCGAAGGAGTCGGCGCGCAGGGTCGCGCCGGGCCCGCCGTCGGCGCCGGCCGTGATGAGGGCGTCCCGGTCGAGCGACGCGACCACGCCCCGGCGGACGGCCGGGTCGGCGAGCGGGCCGTCGTCCGAGCGCAGCGCCAGCTGCACGATCTGCGCCTCGGGCACGGTGCGCACGGCGAGCGGGCCGGCCGGTCCGGGGGCGGCGGCCGACAACGCGGCCAGGGCCTCCAGGTCCGAGCCGTCGGCGCGGAACTGGGTGGCCTGCACGTCGCCGGTGCGCACCCGGTCGATCAGCGAGGCGTGGTCGGCGGCCTGCAGCACGATCTGGTCGGGGACCCCGGGGGTGCCCCAGTAGACGCTGTTGCGGGCCAGGGTCACCTGACCTCGGATGCGGTCGACGAGCCGCACGGCGTAGGGCCCGCCCGACACCGGGATGCTGTCCTGCAGGGCCCCGCCCCACGAGCCCGGCGCGTCCTTGAGCAGGTGCGCGGGCAGCAGGGAGTCGAACAGCGTGGGCCACGACGGGTAGGGCCGGTCGAAGACGACGTCGACGGCCTTGCCGCCCGCCCGCGAGCGCACGTCGGAGATCGCCCGGTAGCCCGCGGCGTCGACCACGCCGGGCTGCGAGCGCATCTGCTGCCAGAGGTAGACGAAGTCCTCGGCCGCGATCGGGGCGTTGTCGCTCCACGCCGCGGCCGGCGCGATCTCGTAGGAGACCGTGTAGGGCGCCAGGGCGGTGACCCGCGCCGACGTGACCACCGTCGTGTCGGGCCGGCGGACGCCGTCGGGGCCGGTCCGGAAGGCCGAGGGCAGCACCAGCGACGCCGCCGTGCGGCTCGCCGGGGTCAGGTCGGCCACGCGGTGCACGTTGAACCCGATGCCCAGGTCGTCGACGCCGATGCGCAGCTGCGTCGGGTCGGGCTCGAGCTGGGGCTGCGGCCGGGTCGCGGTGGTGGGCGCCTGTCCGACCACCGGGGGCGGTGACGACGAGCAGCCGGCGGCGACCAGGAGCAGACCCGCGAGGAGGGCGACCAGGAAGGCTCTCATGACGGGGCGGGAGCAGGCGCCTTCCACGCGGGGGACCTCGGGCGAGCCATCGTGACACGCGGACGGATCCGGGCCGTCGGCGACCCTTCCCGCCCCTTCCGTGACCCGCACCGCCCAGGTTAGCCTCACCTCATGAAAGCGCGGAGTTCGACGACGTGGGTGGACGCGTTGGCGCGCCTGCGGCCGCGCGACCGCGCCGTTCCGGACCCCAGCCCGGTGCTCGCGCCGCCGCCGTCCCTGCCCCCGGGCGCGGTGCCGGTGCGCCTGGTGGTCGACCCACAGCGTGCCTGCGCGATCACGGGCGCCAAGCGCGCGAAGAAGAAGTGCTGCCGCTCCACGCCCCGCTGCAAGGGCTGTCCCGTCGTCCTCATGCGCGCGGCCCGGGCGGCCGAGTCGGGCCTCACGGGCAAGGACCTCGCGAAGGCCGTCAAGCGGGCCCGCGCGGCCTGACGGCATCGTCGGGACCGCCCGTCACGACGACTCGGTCAGCGCCGCCCGCAGCGCGGGCAGCAGGACCTCGTCGGCCGGCAGCCACGCCACGGTGTCGAGCTCGTCGACACCCACCCAGCGCAGCGCCAGGTGCTCCAGCGCGGTCGGCTCCTCCCCCGCGGCCGGCGAGCACCGGTAGAAGCGCAGCAGGAGCCCCCGGCCGTCGCGTCCGCTCACCGGCACGTCGGGTCCGAGCCGTCCCTCGACGACGACCGCGTAGGCCAATTCCTCGCGCAGCTCGCGGACGAGCGCGGCGGCCTCGGTCTCGCCGTCCTCCACCGAGCCGCCCGGCAACTCCCAGAACCCGCGCATGTCGGGCGGCTCCGCCCGCTGCGCCACCAGCAGCCGCCCGTCCGACACCACCGCCGCCCCCACCACGACCCGCATCGGCCTCTCCCCGTCGCTCCACCCACCCTTGACGGGGCATCATGGTCGACATGGCCGATCTCCTCAGCGACGACGCCGTCACCGAGGCCCTGCGCGGGCTGCCCGGCTGGGAGCGGGACGGCGACTCGATCGTCCGCACCGCGAAGCTCCCGGGGTTCACCGACGCGATCGCGGTGGTCGACGCGGTGGCCGTGGAGGCCGAGGCCGCCGACCACCACCCCGACATCGACATCCGCTACAACACACTGACGTTCCGGCTCTCGACGCACTCCGAGGGCGGCCTCACCGCGAAGGACCCCGACCTCGCCGGGAAGATCTCGGCCGCGATCGACGCCCGGTCCTGACGTCCTGCTCACCCGGAGCTTCCTCGCCGTCCTCGGCGCCACCCTCGCGGCCTTCGGCGGCTACGCGGTCCTGCTGCCGGTCCTGCCGCTGTGGGCGACCGTCGGGGGCGCCGGGCCCGCCCTCGCCGGCGCCACCACCGGGGTCTTCATGGCCGCGACGGTCGCCGCCCAGCTCGGGGTCCCGGCGCTGCTGCGGGCCACCGGGCACCGCACCGCCCTGATCCTCGGGGCCGTCGCGCTCGGCGCCCCCGCCGCGCTGCTCCCCCTGAGCGCGTCGCCGGTGCTCTCCCTCGGGGTCGCCGTGGTCCGCGGGATCGGCTTCGGCGTCCTCACCGTCACCGGGGCCGCCCTCGTCTCCGACCTGGTCCCCGCGCGGATGCACGGGCGCGCGAGCGGGGTCTACGGACTGGCGATCGGCCTGCCCCAGCTCGCCCTGCTCACCGGGGGGATCTGGGCGTGGTCGGCGCTCGGCCCCACGCCCGTGCTCGTCGCGGGCGCGGTCCTGCCCCTGCTCGCGGTGCCCACGGCGCTCCTGCTCCCCCGCCGGCTGCCGGCCCGCCCCGGGGCGCCCGCCGCCGACACCCCCGCGCCGGGCTTCGCGCGGGCGGCCGTCGGGCCGTGGCTCGTCATGGTGGTGTGCGCCGCGAGCGCGGGCGGGATGATCACGGTGCTGCCGCTCGCGGGGGTCGGGGGCGTGGCCGCGGCGCTGTTCGTGCTCACCGCGGCCCAGCTCGTCGGCCGGTCGGCCGCGGGCGAGCTCGGCGACCGCCTCGGCCTCACCGGGCGCCTCACCGGCCCGGCGCTCGGGCTCACCGCGCTCGGGGCGGGCGTCGCCGCGTGGGGCCTCACCGGCCCCGGCACCGCCGCCGTCCTGGTGGGCGCGGGCCTCGTCGGGGTGGGCTTCGGCGCGGTGCAGAACGACACGCTGGTCACGCTGTTCGCCCGTGCCGGGGCGGCGCGCTCCGGGGCGGCGAGCAGCGTCTGGAACACCGCGTACGACAGCGGCACCGGTCTCGGTGCCACCGCGCTGGCGGCGGTGCTGGGCGCGGCCGGTGCCCCGTGGTCGTTCGGGGTGGCCGCGCTGGCCTGCGTGGCGGCGGGCCTCGTGGTCAGACCGGAACGCGGACCCGCTCGGGGGTAGCGCGCACCGCGGCGAGGCAGTCGTCGAGCAGGCCCACCATCATCGCGTCGCGGGCGTCGGCGTCGAGCCCCGCGGCGCGGGCGGCCACCAGCAGGTGGGCGCAGGCGTGGTTGACCGGGCCCACGTGCAGCAGCGTCGCGATCCGTCCGCCGGCACCGTCCCCGGCGTCGCGGCCGGCCGCGCGCCGGGCCTCGGCCCGCTCCTGCGCGACGACGACCCGCTGGGAGAGCCGGGTGAAGAAGCGGTTCCCCGGGTCGAGCCGCAGGCCGGCCCGGGCGATGGCGGCGAGCACGACCGGGCGCACCGGCCCGTCGGCCCCGTCGCGCCCGGCGCCCACCAGGTCGACCGCGCGCAGCCCGAGCTGCTGGCGGACCTCGTGGGAGACGGCGTCGTTGACCTGCCAGGCGAGTGCGGCGACGGCCGGGTGCGTGCACCGGGGGCGGTCGGTGAACCGCTCCCCCGCGAGCACCGAGACGTACTCCATGACGCAGCTCCCGGAACGCGCGTCCCGGTGGGCGCCGGCCTCGAGGACCGGGAGGCCCTCGGGCGGGACGGACGACGGCTGGGTCCTCGGCATGATGCCCCCTGAGATGACCGTGACGCGCGACTCTGCGTGGGAGCGTAGACCGACGGGCGGCCGTTCGGGAGTCCTCCGAGTGCCCGGCCGTCAGCCTCCGGAGCTCAGGACCTCGGTGGCGGTGAGGGCCGCGAGCACCGCCTGCACCGTGGGGCTCACGAGCCGGACGATGTCCTGGTCGATGCCGGCGGGCACGTGGCGGCCCTCGGCGATGGCCCGGGCCCGGCCGCTCGCGGCGGTGGGGTCGTGCGGGTGCAGCGCCCGCACCCGGCGCCCGTGGTGGAGGAGCACGACGATCATCGCGGTGTCCTCGTCGGGATCGGCGCCGTCGAGGACCTGGCGCACCACGGCGCGGTCGTGGTGCAGGGCGTGGGTCTCGTGCACCCGCAGCGCCGAGCCGAACACCGGCATCGCGAGGTAGCCGAACACCCGCCGGGGCTCGCGGTGGGCGAGCCCGCGCTCGACGAGCCGGTCCATCGTCCGCCGGATCATCTGCGCCCCGCGGGGCCCGGTGACGGCGTGCCCGAGGTCGCTCTTGTGACCGCCCGTGCGGAGCAGGCCGTCGGCGACCCAGGTGAGCAGCGGGTCGGTGGGGTCGACCGGGCCACGGCGGTAGACCGACCCCGCGTCGAGCATGGAGGCGTCGAGCAGCAGCTCCACCATCGCGGCCGCGACGAGGAGGCCCGCGGGCTCGGTGAGGCTCGAGACGGGGCGGCCGTCCTCGTTGCCGAGGACCCAGGCGACGCGCTCGGGCAGGGTCAGTTCCCGGGTCGGGGCCGACCACCTCTCGGAGCGCACGGACACAGGGTAGGCACACGATCCGGGCGATCCTCACCCGGTCGGGCGCCCGGAACGACCGCTCGTCGTGACGCCCGGTCGATCACCCCGCACGCCGACCGATCGCCGCTCTGATCGGCCCACCCGTCTGCGGCACACCGGACGACACGCCGTTGCTCCGCATGCTCACCGGCGGCCGCCCAGCGCCTCGATCACGACGGTCGCCGCCGCGGGCAGGGCCGACCCGGTCGTCGTGACGGTCGGATCGGCGGGCTCGGTGTAGACCGCGATCAGCACGGGCGGGGCTCCCGTGGGCGGCCACGTGATCGCGACGTCGTTGACCTCGCCGCCGTCGCCGCTGCCCGTCTTGTCCCCGGTGCGCCAACCCGGCGGCAGCCCGGCGCGGATTCGCCGGTCGCCCGTCGTGTTGGCGACGAGCCACGCGGTCAGCTGCGCGCGCCCGGCCTCGTCGAGCCCCGCCCCCAGCGTGCAGGCCTGCAGCGTCGCCGCCATCTGCCGCGGGGTCGAGGTGTCCAGGGTGCCGTGGCGGACGTTGAGGGCCGGCTCGGTGCGGTCGAAGCTCGACACCCCGTCACCGATCGACCGGACGTACGCCTCCACCGCCTCCGGCCCGCCGAGCCGGCGCAGCAGGAGGTTCTCCGCGGTGTTGTCGCTGACCGTGATCGCCGCGACGCAGAGGTCGCGCACGCTCAGGGCGGTCGCGCGGGACGTCGTCGGGGAGTTCCGGACGAGGTCGGTGGGCGCGTAGCGGACGACCTCGTCCAGCGGCACGCCGGCCGCCAGGATCGCCGCCGCCGTCGGCAGCTTCGACGTCGAGCACAGCAGGAAGCGTTCGTCGGCCCGGTGCCCGACGCTCACCCCCGTGGCGGTGTCGAGGGCGAACACGCCGAGCCGGCCGCCGAAGCCCGCCTCGATCGCCGCGAGGCGCGGGCCCGGGTCGGGTGGGGCGTTCCCGACGACGGCCGGTGGGGCCGGTTCGGCGGCGCACCCGGCGGCGGCGAGGAGGGCGGCGCCCGCGACGAGGACGGAGCGGCGGGAGGTCGTCATGCCTGGGAGCCCATCAGACACCGTCGGGTGACCGGCCCCACCCGACGAAATGAGTTGTGCGCAATCGGGGTTCACTGTCGGCATGAGCACCGTTGCTGAGAAGGCCCAGACCCTGCAGGACCTGCACGCCGCCCCGGAGCTGCTCCGGGTGGTGAACGTCTGGGACGCGATCACGGCCCGCACGATCGCCGACGTCCCCGGCACCCAGGCCCTCGCCACCGCGAGCCACGGCATCGCCGCCTCCCGCGGCTACCCCGACGGCGAGGTCATCCCGCGCGACGAGATGATCGCCGAGGTGGGTCTGATCGCCCGCCAGACCTCGCTGCCGGTGAGCGCCGACCTCGAGGCCGGCTACGGCGACCCGGGCGGCACGGTCGCCCGCGCGATCGAGGTCGGGATCGTCGGGGCCAACCTCGAGGACCAGATGAAGCCCCTCGCCGAGTCGGTGAAGGCCGTCGAGGCCGCGGTCGCGGCGGCGGAGAAGGCCGGCGTGCCCTTCGTGCTCAACGCCCGCACCGACGCGTTCCTCAAGGCCGGCGACCGCGACCCCGCCGAGGTCATGAAGGACGCGATCGAGCGCGGTCGCGCCTACCTCGACGCCGGCGCGTCGAACTTCTTCGTCCCCGCAAAGCTCGACGAGTCGCAGTGGGCGGAGCTCGTGAGCGCCCTCGGCGAGCGCAAGGTCAACATGATCGGCATCCCCGGGTCGATCTCGCTGGAGGCCGCGCAGCGCGTCGGCCTGGCCCGTGTCTCCTACGGCCCCTGGTCGCAGAACACCGCCCTCACCGCGCTCGCGAAGCTCGCCGAGGACGTGTACTCCGGCGGCGGCCTCGCCTCCGACGTGCGCAAGCTGAACTGAGCCCCGGTGGGCACCCACCCGTGCCGGGCACGGGTGGGTACTCCACGGCCCCGCCCACCTGCCACGATGCCCCCGACGGCGACGCCACGCCGAGGCGTCGGCCGGTGCACGGGGGAGACGTGGACGAGGGCATCGAGATACTGGTGAAACGGCTCGCCGACGCGCTGCAGCGCCGGGACGAGGCGGCGTTCGCCGAGTGCTTCGGGCAGACCGCCACCGTCGTGGCCGACCTGTACGCGGTCGTGACGACCGACCACGCCGAGTTCGCCGCCGGGCTCGCCGGCGACTGGCCGTTCTACGAGTACCTCGACGTCACCCGGGTCGAGGCCTCGGTGATCGAACAGGTCCCGCTCACCCCGGCGATGTGCCGGGTCCGGGTCCGCTACCGGTTCGGCGACGCGAACGGCCGGCACCTCGCGAGCGGGGACTTCGAGTACGTGATGCGCCACGACGACGTCGGCTGGCGCGCCTACGTCGCGGTGAACATCGACGCCGAGCCGAGGTTGCAGGCACTCGCCCGCGCTCGCGGGTGGACACCGACCCGGTCCGGCCCGCCGCCGAGCTGACCGCTGTCCCGTCCCGACGACGGCCCGGGCCTGTTCGTTCCGGCCGTGACTGTCGGGGGGTCCCGCTATTCTTCGAACATGCGTTCGAACGGTGCGGTGGGTGAGGCGGTCAGCGACGAGCTGACCGCGCTGCTCACACGCCTCGGCGACCTCGCCGACCTCCCCACCGACCCGATTGCTGACGGCGGCGTCGCCCTCGTCGACCAGATCGCCACGCTGGAACGCCTCCGCGGGGCCGTCGCCGCCGCCCAGCACACCGCGATGGTCACCTTCGCCCGCTCCCAGGTCGAACTCCAGGCCGCCCAGGTCGCCGCCGGACAACTGGACCCGCGCGCGGTGGGGCGAGGTATCGGTGACCAGATCGGATTGGCCGCGCACGTCTCCCCGCACGTCGGGTCCCGCCGGTTGGGGGTCGCGCGGGTGCTGGCCGAGGACCTGCCTGTGGTTCGGGGGTTGTTGGTGGCGGGGCGGATCAGCGAACACCTCGCCGAACACGTCGTCGCCCAGACCAGCCACCTCGAGCCCGAGCAGCGTCGCCTGGTCGACAAGAAGCTCGCCGACGCTGGGCTCGAGGACCAGGGGCGCCGGGAGGCCGAGGCCACGGTCAAGAAGACCGCCTACGAGGTCGACCGCGTCGGATATGTGAACCGTGGGCGGACCGCCCGCAAGGACCGCCGCGTGACGCTGCAGCCGGCGCCGGACACCATGAGCGTCCTGTCGGGGCTGCTCCCGGTGGAGCAGGGCGTCGCGTGCATCGCCGCGCTGCGCCAGCACGCCGACGGTCTGATCGCCACCGGTGAGGCCGGGGACCGGACCCGGGACCAGATCGTCGCCGACACCCTCGTCGAACGGATCACCGGCCAGAAGACCGCGACCGACGTGACCGTCGAGCTCGAGATCGTGCTGCCGATCGACGCCCTGCTCGACCCCGAGAGCGACACCCCGGGCGAGCTGGTGGGGCACGGGCCGCTGCCGGGCGACATCATCGCCGACATCCTGGCCACCACACAGGGCACGACGTGGTGGCGGCGGCTGTTCGCCCACCCCAAGACCGGGTGCATCGTCGGCGGCGAGTCCAAGCAGCGGTTCTTCGACGGACTCCTCGCCACACTGATCGACATCCGGGACCACGGGCGATGTCGGGAGCCCTACTGCGGCGCCCCCATCCGGCACCGCGACCACATCCGACCCCGCCGCGCCGGCGGACCGACCAGCCTCGGCGGCGGCCGCGGGAACTGCGTGCGCCACAACCAGAGCAAGGAGATGCCCGGCTGGCGCCACCGAGTGATCCACGACGGGCTCGGCGACCACCCGCACACCGTCGAGACCACCACCCCCACCGGGCACACCTACACCAGCCGCGCCGGACCCTGACGTGGCGCGAGCTGCACGGTCACTCCGGCTGCACGTGATGGATGCCGACGAACACCCGACCATCATCCGAAGCGACGCCGGGCCTCGTCGAGACCCTCCCCCTCCAGGCGGTCGAGCCCGGCGGCCCGGCCGTTGAGCGCGAGGAGCAGTCCCGACGACGGCCCGCGCACCTCGGGCCCCTCCCCCTCCGACCACGCGCAGTCCGTGGCCACGAGCCGCAGACCCGCGAACCGCTTCGCGGCGCCCACGAACGGCGCCGCCCAAGTGTGGCTCAGGCAGGGCTCGGCCCGCGCCACCGGCACCGGGCGCTCGCGTCCGAGCGGGACCATCGCGTCCTGGCCGTGCACCAGCAGGTCGTTCAGCGGGTCGAGCGGGCCCGCGAGCCGCAACCGCCGGTCGACGCGGGCCATCTCCCGCAGCTGCCCCACGAGCTCGTCGGGGCCGAAGCGCGCAGCCCGTTCACGGGCCTCGTCGGCGAAGGCGCGGTCGACGTCGCCGCGGGCACGGAGCACCGCCCGCACGAAGCGCGGCACGGAGGTCCGCGTCGACGTCGTCAGGTGCGCGACGACGTCGTGGACCGTCCACCCCGCGCAGAGCGACGGGGCCGCCCACTCCTCGTCGGTCAGGTCCTCCAGCTGGTCGGCCAGCGAGTACCGCTCCGCCGCCACGTCGTCGAGCATCGCCACCTGCGTCATGCCACTGGGACCGCCGCCGGGGCCGGAACTCATCGGCCTCGTCGTCGGGAATACCTCCGAACGGGAGTTGTTGCTTCAACCGTGAAGAAGATCGGGTTCCTCTCCTTCGGGCACTGGTCGCCGTCGTCGCACTCGATGGTGCGCTCGGCCCAGGACTCCCTGCTGCAGTCCATCGACCTCGCCGTGGCGGCCGAGGAGCTGGGCGCCGACGGCGCCTACTTCCGGGTGCACCACTTCGCCCAGCAGCTCGCGTCCCCGTTCCCGCTGCTCGCGGCGGCCGGGGCGCGCACCAGCAGGATCGAGCTGGGCACCGGCATCATCGACATGCGCTACGAGAACCCGCTCTACATGGCCGAGGACGCCGGCGCGGCCGACCTCATCTCCGGCGGCCGACTGCAGCTGGGCATCAGCCGTGGCTCCCCCGAGCAGGTCATCGACGGCTACCGCTACTTCGGGTACGCCCCGGCCGAGGGCCAGACGGACGCCGACATGGCGCGCGAGCACACCCGGATCTTCCTCGAGGCGCTGCGCGGCGAGGGGTTCGCGCAGCCGAACCCGCGCCCGATGTTCGCCAACCCGCCCGGGCTGCTGCGCATCGAGCCGTACTCGGAGGGTCTGCGCGAGCGCATCTGGTGGGGCGCCGGCAGCCGGGCGACCGCCGAGTGGGCGGGCGAGCAGGGGATGAACCTCATGAGCTCGACGCTGCTCACCGAGGACACCGGCGTGCCGTTCCACCGCCTGCAGGCCGAGCAGATCCAGCGGTTCCGCACGGCCTGGGACGCCGCGGGCCACGAGGGCGAGCCGCGCGTGTCCGTCAGCCGCAGCGTCTTCCCGATCGTGTCCGACCTCGACAAGCAGCTGTTCTGGCGCGAGCGGCACTCGACCGACCAGGTGGGCCACCTCGACGGCGGCGACGCCCGCTTCGGGAAGACCTACGCGGGCGAGCCCGACAAGCTGATCGCCGAGCTCGCCGAGGACGAGGCGATCGCCGCGGCCGACACGCTGCTGCTCACGGTCCCGAACCAGCTGGGCGTCGAGTACAACGCCCACGTGATCGAGAGCGTGCTGACCCACCTCGCCCCGGAGCTGGGCTGGCGCTGAGCCGCCACGGCGTCTCCCCGCACCTCGACCGACGCGCCGAACCCGAGGAGACGCCGTGCCGCGCCCCCGCTCCGCACCCCCCACCGCGATCGAGGTCCGCGGCGTCCGCCACAACAACCTGCGGGGCCTGGACGTCGACATCCCGCTGAACCGCCTCGTCGTCGTGACGGGCCTGTCCGGGTCGGGCAAGAGCTCGCTCGCGATGGGCACGCTCTTCGCCGAGGGCATGCAGCGCTTCCTCGAGGGCCTGTCGACGTTCAGCCGCCGGCGGCTCAGCCAGGCGCAGCGACCCGACGTCGACGGCATCGCCCACCTGCCGGCGGCACTGGCGCTGCGGCAACGGCCTCCGGTGCCCGGCCCCCGCAGCACGGTGGGGACGATGAGCTCGGTCCTGAACGCGCTGCGCCTGGCCGTGTCCCGCCTGGGCGAGCACCGCTGCCCGAACGGGCACATGGTGCCGCCGGGCACGCACTCGTTCTCCATGACGACGACCTGCCCCACCTGCGGGGCCGTGTTCGCGACGCCGGGCGCCGAGTCGTTCGCCTTCAACTCCGGCGGCGCGTGCCCCGCGTGCGACGGGGTGGGGCAGCGGTTCGAGATCGACGTCGAGAGCCTGGTCCCCGACCACGACCGCACCATCGAGGGCGGCGCCGTCCTGCCGTGGAACAGCGGCGGGATGCGCCTGTCGCGCTACGCCGCCGGTCAGCTCGGCGTCCGCCTGGACGTCCCGTGGCGCGACCTCACGGCCGACGAGCGCGACGTGGTGCTCCACGGCGAGCCGGTCAAGCGCCGGGTCACGCTCGGCGAGGACGGGCCCCGCCCCGTCACGCTCGACGTCAACTACGAGAACGCGATCGCCGCCGTCGGGCGCGCCGCCCGGTCGGACAACGCGACCACCCGGGAGCGGCAGAAGCGCTTCCTGCGGTGGGAGACGTGCAGCGTGTGTCACGGGTCCCGGCTGCGGCCGGAGGCGCTGACGAGCCGGCTCGACGGGCTGGACCTCGCCGAGATCTCCGCGCTCTCGCTGAGCGCGCTGCAGGACTTCGCCGACGGCTTCGTCGGGAACGCCCCCGACGACCTGCGCCGCCCGGCCGAGACGCTCTCGCGTGAGGTGGGGCGCCTGCTCGAACCGCTCGTCCGGCTCGGTCTCGGCTACCTGGGGCTCGATCGCGCCGGCGACACGTTGTCGACGGGCGAGCGTCAACGACTCGAGCTGACGTCGACGGTCCGGAGCAACACCACCGGGATGCTGTACGTCCTGGACGAGCCGTCCGTCGGCCTGCACCCGAGCAACGTCGGCGGGCTCGTGGAGACGATCCACGCCCTCGTCGACGGCGGGAACTCGGTGGTCATGGTCGAGCACGACGTCGACGTGATCGCCGAGGCCGACTGGGTCGTCGAACTGGGACCGGGCGCCGGGGCGGGTGGCGGACAGGTGGTCGCCCAGGGCACGCCCGACGAGCTGCGTCGCCACCCCACGTCGATCATCGGCCCCTTCCTCGACGGCGAGCGCACCGTCGACCGTGCGGCGCGCCGGGTCGACGGCCCCGCCATCGCCCTCGAGGTCGACGGGCTGTTCAACCTGCGCGATCTCCGGGTGGAGGTGCCGGTCGGGGCGCTCACCGCGTTCGCCGGGCCGTCCGGGGCCGGGAAGAGCGCGCTCGTGTTCGACAGCCTCGTCCCGGCCCTGACCGCGCAGCTGGCCGGCGGGGACCTGCCCGCCCACGTCCGGCGGCTGGACGCCCCCGGCATCCGCTCGCTCGCCGAGATCGACGCGACGCCCATCGGGTCCAACGCCCGGTCGACCCCCGCGACCTACTCCGGCGCCATGGACGCCCTCCGCCGGCGGTTCGCGGACACGCCGGAGGCCCGGGAACGGGGGTACCGGGCGGGGCACTTCTCCTACAACACCGTCGCGGGGCAGTGCCCCGTGTGCCTCGGGCTCGGGTACCTCGACCTGGACGTGCAGTACCTGCCCGACATCCGGGAGACCTGCCCGCGCTGCCAAGGCTCGCGGTACGCCCCCGAGATCCTCGAGGTCACCGTCGACGGCATGACGATCGCCGACGTCCTGACCCTCACGGTGCACGACGCGCTCACGGCACTGGCCGGGTGGCCGGGAGTCGCGCGCCCGCTGCAGCCCGTCGACGACGTGGGGCTCGGCTACCTCCGGCTCGGCGAGGCCACGCCGCCGCTCTCGGGCGGCGAGGCCCAGCGCCTGCGGATCGCGTCGCGGCTGCGCAGCAGCCAGAAGGGGGTCCTGTACGTCTTCGACGAGCCGTCGACGGGGCTGCACCCGCTGAACGTCCGCACCCTCGTCGAGGTCCTCGACCGCCTGCTCGCGGCGGGGGCGACGGTCGTCGTCATCGACCATGACCTGGACATCCTGTCCGCCGCGGACCTCGTCGTCGACATGGGTCCGGTCGGCGGTCCCGACGGCGGCCGGATCGTCGCGCAGGGCAGGCCCGACGAGGTCGCGCGGGACCCGGCGAGCGTCACCGGCCCGTACCTGGCCGCGCACCTCACCGGCCGGTGACCCGACCGGCTACGAGCCGTACGGGCCGACCTCGCCCGCCTGCACCCCGATCACGCGGCACGGGCGGTTCATCGCCTGCAGGGCGCGCTCGAGCACCCGGCCCACCTCGGCGACCGCCGCGCGCGCGTCCTCGGCCTTCGTGCTGCCGGTGACCTCGAGGACGCCGAACGGGACGGTGGGCACCCCGCCCACCTCGACGAGACGCTCGAGGAGATCGGCGAGCCCGTCCTCGTCGAGGCGCGTCAGGTCGGTCATCAGGTGGACCCGGAACTTCGTCATGCCGCGGGAGTCTGCCCCGCCGCGCGCGCCACGCCGGGCCCGGCGCGCTGCGCGGGACGTCAGGCCGCCGGCGGCGTCGCGCAGACCGCGATGAAGACCAGTCCGTCGGCCCCGGCGCGCAGGTACCGGGACGACTCGACCGTCACGGCCATGTACTGCCCCGGCTCCACGGGCGTCTCCCCGCCGTCGACGACCAGCCACCCGTGGCCGCTCACGATGGCGTAGGCGTCCTCGGCGCCGTCGTCCCGGTGGTCGTGCGGGACGGTCTCCTCGCCGGCGGGCAGCTCGATCTGGTACAGCCCGAAGGCCGTGAGCCCGAGCTCCTCCCCCACCCGCTTCTCGAACGGGCTCGCGGCCGGGTGCGGCCCCCGCCCCGTGGGGAGGGCGGCCTGGTCGACGATCTGGAAGGTCACCCGCCGGAATCTACCGACGCACCCCGGCTAGACGTTGAAGCGGAACTCGACCACGTCGCCGTCGTGCATGACGTAGTCCTTGCCCTCCATGCGGACCTTGCCGGCGTTCTTCGCCGCATTCATCGACCCGGCCGCGACGAGGTCGTCGTAGGAGACGATCTCGGCCTTGATGAACCCGCGCTGGAAGTCGGTGTGGATGACGCCGGCCGCCTCGGGGGCCGTGGCGCCCGCCGGGATCGTCCAGGCCCGCGACTCCTTGGGGCCCGCCGTCAGGTAGGTCTGCAGGCCCAGCGTGCGGAACCCGGCGCGGGCGAGGGCGTCGAGGCCCGGCTCGGTCTGGCCGATCGACTCGAGCAGCTCGGCGGCCGATTCGTCGTCGATCTCCAGCAGCTCCTGCTCGACCTTCGCGTCGAGGAACACCGCCTCGGCGGGGGCGACGAGCTCGGCGAGCTCCTTGCGCCTCGCGTCGTCGGTGAGGATGCCCTCGTCGGCGTTGAAGACGTAGAGGAACGGCTTGACCGTCAGCAGGTTGAGCTCGCGCAGGGCGGGCGAGTTCATGCCGGCGGAGAACAGGGTGCGGCCCTCGTTGAGCACCTCCGCGGCCTTCTGGACCTCCTCGAGCACCGCCCGGCGGTCCTTCTGCATCCGCGACTCCTTCTCGAGGCGCGGCACCGCCCGGTCGACGGTCTGCAGGTCGGCGAGGACGAGCTCGGTCGCGATCGTCTCGATGTCGGCGGCCGCGTCGACCCGGCCGTCGACGTGCACCACGTCGTCGTCGGTGAACACGCGCACGACCTGGCAGATCGCGTCGGCCTCGCGGATGTTCGCGAGGAACTTGTTGCCGAGGCCGGCGCCCTCCGAGGCGCCCGCGACGATGCCGGCGATGTCGACGAAGGACACCGTGGCCGGCACGACCTTCTCCGAGGAGAACATCTCCGCGAGCCGGTCCAGACGTGGATCGCGCAGCGGGACGACACCGACGTTCGGCTCGATCGTGGCGAACGGGTAGTTCGCGGCGAGGACGTCGTTGTTGGTCAGGGCGTTGAACATCGTCGATTTACCGACGTTGGGCAGTCCGACGATGCCGAGGGTCAAGCTCACGACGGTCCAGTCTAGGGACCGGACCCGGGTGAGCGGAGCGACGGGCGAATTCCATGGATCCGGAGCGGGCGGGCGTGCGTCGAAGGGGGTGAAGGCTTCTTCCCGACGATGCCCGCGGAGGCTCGCATGACCGGCTCACGGTCCACCCTGGACACCCCCTTCGGCCCGTTCACCACCGTCGCTGACGCCGAGGGCGTGGTCCTCGCCGCCGGTTGGACGGCCGACCCCGACGGCGAGGTGCTGCCCCTCGTCCACCCCACGCTGGTGCCCGACGAGATCGTCGAGCGCGACGACCTCGGGCCGGCGACGGCCGCCGTGCTCGCCTGGCTCGAGGGCGACCCGGGGCCGGCCGCGACGGTGCCGGTCCGCCAGTACGGCGGCGCCGGCATCCAGGAGCTGTGGGCGCGGATGCGGGAGATCCCCGCGGGTACCTGGATCAGCTACGCGGAGCTCGCGGCCCGGGCGGGACGTCCGCAGGCCCCGCGGACGGCCGGGGACGCGTGCCGGCGCAACGCGATCGGCCTCTTCGTGCCCGACCACCGCGTGCGCCGCGGCGACGGCTCGGGCGGCGGGTACCGCTGGGGGCTCGAGCTCAAGGACCGGCTGCGCGACGCCGAGGCCGCGTGGGCCACCCCGCTGGTCGAGCCGGAGGAGGCGGCCCCCGCGCGCGTCGAGGCGTGACTGTCGGACCCCTGTGCCAGCGTCCCGGGCATGACGATCACCGGCGAGGGCGTGCTGCTGGGGCTGATGCTCGGGGCGCTCCTGGGCGGGCTCGGCGGCGCGCTGGTGGCGAGCCGGTTCGCCGCGGCGCGTCAGGAGGCGGCGGTCGCCGAGGCGACGCGGCGGGCCGGGGCGGCCGCGTCGGCGGCCCGCGCCGAGCTGGTCGCCGAGCTCCGGGCCGCCGCGGCCCGGGAGACGCACGAGGCCCGGCGCGACGCGGCGGTCCGGGAGTCGTTCGCGGCGCTGTCGGCCGACGCCCTGGCGGCGAACTCGGAGGCGTTCACGCGGCTGGCTGAGTCCCGGATGCGGGAGGTCGCGGGGACGATGACGGCGTCGGCCCGGGAGGACGCGGCGGTCCGTGCCCGGGCCGTGTCCTCGCTGCTCGACCCGGTCGCGTCCACGCTCGCCCGCCTCGAGGGCCAGCTGCGCAGCGCGGAGACCGAGCGGGAGGCCGCGTTCGCGGGGCTGCGCGAGCAGGTCGGGGCGGTCGCGGAGTCCGCGCGCGGCGTGGCCGGGGAGACCCGGGCGCTCACCACGGCGCTGCGCACGCCGCACGTGCGGGGCCGGTGGGGCGAGATGCAGCTCGAGCGGGTCGTGCACCTCGCGGGGATGGTGGAGCACTGCGACTTCACCCGGCAGTCCACGGCCGGGGCGGAGGGCAGCGGCCAGCGGCCCGACCTCGTGGTGCACCTCGCGGGCGGCAAGCAGGTGGTGGTCGACGCGAAGGTGCCGTGCGAGGCCTACCTGCAGTCGCTGGAGGCCCCCGACGACACCGTGCGGCGCGAGCGGGCGGGCGCGCACGCCCGGCAGCTGCGCGCCCACGTCGACCAGCTCTCGGGCAAGGCCTACTGGCGCAGCTTCGAGACGACGCCGGAGTTCACGGTGATGTTCGTGCCCGGCGAGGTGTTCCTCTCCGCCGCGCTCGAGGCCGACCCGGGGCTGCTCGAGCACGCCTTCGGCGCCGACGTCGTGGTCGCCACCCCCACCACGCTGATCGCCCTGCTGCGCACGGTCGCGTACGCATGGCGGCAGGAGTCGCTCGCTCGTGATGCCGCGGAGATCCACGCGCTCGGGCGGGAGCTGCACGCCCGGCTGGCCACGCTCGGCGGGCACCTCGGCAAGCTCGGGCGTTCGCTCGACGCGGGGGTGCGGGCCTACAACGAGACGGTCGGGTCGCTCGAGTCGCGGGTCCTGGTCACGGCGCGGCGGTTCTCCGAGCTGTCGGTCACGCGGTCGTCGATCGACGAGGTGGAGCAGGTCGACCGGCGGGCGCGGGTGCCCGGGGCCCCGGAACTGGTCGGGGACGGGTCGGGCGGCGACGCCCCGTCCGACGACCGCGACGGGTTCGACGGCGACCGCTGGGCCGACGACGACGGGGAGGTGCGGCGGCTGACGGGCTGACCCCGGGATACGTCGACCGGGCGACGTCACCCCTGCCCGCGGGCCCGGGCACGCGAGGGGGCCGAGGTCACCCGGCCACGCCCGCTACCGTGATCGTGTGACCACCACGCGGGACGACGCGGCGGCGGCGTCGGGTCCCGCCGAGGTCGGGGAGGCGTCCGCGTTCCCGGGCGTGCGGGGGTTGCGCTGGTGGGCGGTCCTGGTTCTCGCCCTCCTGCTCACCGCAGGCGGGGTCGCGGCCGACGTGGTGCGCGCGGGCAGCCTCGGGTTCGTCTTCCTCGCGGCCTACCCGGCCGGCTGCATCCTCGCGGCCCTGCTGGCCCAGCGTCGCGACCTCTTCGTCCCGATGGTGCAGCCGCCGCTGCTGCTCGCCGTGTCGGTCCCGGTGGCGGTCGCGGCGACGGGGAGCCTGCCCACGTCGGGCGGCCTGGTGTCCACGGCGCTCGCGGTGGGCGCTCCCCTGATCAACGGCTTCCCCGCCATGGCGATCACCACGGCCGTCTGCGTGCTGATCGGCGTCGTGCGGATGCGGGCCCAGCCCTACCGCTCCGCGCGCGCCGAGACCCGCCGCGAGCCGGTGCGCTCCGGCCCGTCGCCCAGCTCGGCCCGCCGCGAGCCGGCGACGCCCGACCCGGCCCGCGAGGGCGAGCAGGCGGAGCGCGAGCGGCGCCGCGTGCAGGAGCGGGCGCGCGCCGAGCGGGACCGCGAGCGGGCGGAGCGCGACCGCATCGAACGGGAGCGCCGCGAGCGGGAGCTGACCGAGCGCGAGCGTGCGCGGCGGGAGCGGTCCGACCGCGACGAGCCCCCGCCCGACCGCCGCAAGACCGAGCGCATCCGGGCCGACCGATCTGACCGGCCAGAGCGCCCCGACCGACCCGAGCGGCCCGACCGCGACCGGCCCAACCGGCCCGGGCGGGATCCCGACCGGCCGAGCACCAAGGGCGACCGGGTCCGGGCGAGGGAGGCCCGCGCCCGTGAGAAGGAGGCCCGGGCGCGCGAGAAGGAGGAGCGGGCCCGCGAGAAGCGCGCCCGCGCCGAGGACGACCGCGACCGCATCGGTCGCGCCGCGCCCGACCCGGCGCAGCCCCCGGCCCGCCGGTCCCCGCTCAAGGGCGCCGGGCGTGACGACCTGCCGCCACGCCCGCCGCGCGACGACCTCCCGCCCCGGCCCGTGCCGCCGCCCGACCGCGACCAGCGCAGTCGCGAGGACCGCATGCGCGAGGAGCGGCTCCGGGAGGAGCGCCGCGGCCCGGGCCGGCCGCCACCGGGGGTCCACCCGGTGCGGGACCACCCGCCCGAGGGCCCGCGCCGGTGACGGTGGCTAGCGCACCGCGCCGGGCGCCATGTCGCGCTTGAGCTCCCGCGGCAGCGAGAAGGTCAGCTTCTCGTTGGCAGTGGTGATCTCCTCGACCTCGGCGTAGCCGCGGTCGGCCAGCCAGTGCAGGACGTCCCCGACGAGGATCTCCGGCACCGAGGCGCCGCTGGTGACGCCGACGGTCTCGACGCCCTCGAGCCAGGCCTCGTCGATCTCGCCCGCGTGGTCGACCAGGTGCGAGTCCCGGGCGCCGGCCTGCAGCGCGACCTCGACCAGCCGGACCGAGTTCGACGAGTTCTGCGAGCCCACCACCACGACCAGGTCGCACTGCGGGGCCATGGCCTTCACCGCGACCTGGCGGTTCTGGGTGGCGTAGCAGATGTCGTCGGAGGGCGGGTCGGCCAGCGAGGGGAAGCGCTCGCGCAGCGCGGACACCGTCTGCATGGTCTCGTCGACCGACAGCGTGGTCTGCGAGAGCCAGATGACCTTCTCGGGGTCGCGCACCTCGACGTCGGCGACCGACTCGGGCCCGTCGACCACCTGGATGTTCTCGGGCGCCTCGCCGGAGGTGCCCTCGACCTCCTCGTGGCCCTCGTGCCCGATCAGCAGGATGTCGTAGTCCTCGCGGGCGAAGCGCTTCGCCTCCTGGTGGACCTTGGTCACGAGCGGGCAGGTCGCGTCGATCGTCTTGAGCTGGCGGACGGCGGCCTCGGCGTGCACGGCCGGCGAGACGCCGTGGGCGGAGAACACGACGGTGGCGCCCTCGGGCACCTCGTCGGTCTCGTCGACGAAGACGGCGCCGCGCGAGGCGAGCGTGGTCACGACGTGGCGGTTGTGGACGATCTCCTTCCGCACGTACACGGGAGGCCCGTAGGTCTCGAGGGCCTTCTCGACGGCGACGACGGCGCGGTCGACCCCGGCGCAGTACCCACGCGGCTTCGCGAGGAGGACCTTGCGGCGGTCGGAGACGGGTCCCGGGGAGACGGACATACCTCCACGGTACGGGCCGCAGGCCCTGGCGCGAGCCGGTGGCGGAGCGGCCCTGGGCACACTCGCGGTGGCGATTCGGCGTGGGCGCCCGGGCCCTGGCAGGGTGGGGACATGAGTTCCCTCCCGTTCCCGGTGCGCGTCGCCGCCGGCCTGGTCGTCACCGCGGTCGAGGAGGTGCAGGCCCTCCCCCGCACGATCGTGGGTCTGCCGATCACCGCCGTCAGCCAGGTCCTGCAGCTGTCGATGCGCGCCCAGCAGGTCGTCACCGAGCTCGCCATCAAGGGCGACACCGCGCTCGAGGGTGGTCGCCCGGTCGAGGACGCGCCGTCCTGGGCCCGCTTCGACGACGACTCCTCCGACACCCCGGCCCTCCCGCGCCCGGCCACCAACGGGCACGCCCGGCCCGTCGCCGTGCCCGCGCCGGCCGACGAGATCCCCGAGGCGCCCGAGGCCCTGCCCGGGTACGCGTCGATGACCACCGCGCAGCTGCGCGCCCGGCTGCGCACCCTCTCGGTCGACCAGCTCACCGAGCTGCTCGCGTGGGAGTCGTCGCACGCCGACCGGCCCGCCTTCGTGACGATGCTGACCAACCGCATCGCCACGCTCACCGCGGAGACGTGACCCGCACGGAGACGCGGCGCCGAGGAGCTCGAGGATGACCTCCGACCCGTCCACCAGCGCCGAGGCCCCCTGGCCGGTCCGCACGGTCGCGCTGAAGGTCTCCAAGTGGATCGACCGGCTGGGCCCGGTGTGGGTCGAGGGGCAGCTGACCCAGGTCACGGCCCGCACCGGCACCGCGTTCCTGACGCTGCGCGACCCGGCCGCCGACGTCTCGCTCTCGCTGACCGCGCCGGCCCAGCTCGTGCGCTCCGCCGCGCTGACCGAGGGCCAGCGCGTCGTCGTGCACGGCAAGTTCTCGTTCTTCTTCGGCCGCGGCACGCTCTCGCTGCGGGTCGACGAGGTGCGCGCGGTCGGCGTCGGCGAGCTGCTCGCCCGGATCGAGCGGCTGCGCGCCCTGCTCGCCGCCGAGGGCCTGTTCGACCCGGCCCGCAAGCGCCGTCCGCCCCGCCTGCCGCGCTGCGTCGGCCTCATCACGGGCCGGGCGAGCGCCGCGGAGCACGACGTCGTCACGGTCGCGGCCACCCGGTGGCCGGCGGTGCGGTTCCGGGTGGAGAACACCGCCACCCAGGGCGTGCAGGCCGTCCCGCAGATTCTCGACGCCCTGGACGCGCTCGACCGCGACCCGGCCGTCGACGTCATCGTCATCGCCCGCGGCGGGGGCAGCGTGGAGGACCTGCTGCCGTTCTCCGACGAGGCCCTGTGCCGCGGCGTCGCGCGGTGCCGCACCCCCGTCGTCTCGGCCATCGGGCACGAGCCCGACACCCCTCTGGTCGACCACGTCGCCGACGTCCGCGCGGCCACCCCCACCGACGCGGCGAAGCGCCTCGTCCCCGACGTCGCCGAGGAGACCGCGCACCTCGCGCAGCTGCGCACCCGCGCCCGCCGGGCCCTGCACGCCTGGGTGGAGCGCGAGGACGCGCTGATCGCCCGGCTGCGGGCGCGGCCCGTGCTCGCCGACCCGCTGCGCACCGTCGAGGTCCGCGCCGAGGAGGTCGCGGTGCTCGCCGAGCGCGGCCGCCGCACCGTCGCCCGGGGCCTGGAGCAGCGCGAGTCCGACGTCCGGCACCTGCGGGCCTCGCTCACCGCCCTCGGGCCCGCCGCGACGCTGGCCCGGGGCTACGCGATCGTGCAGGCCGGGCCCGACGTCGGCTCCCCGGTCCTGCGCTCGGTCGACGGCGCGGCCCCGGGCGACGTCCTGCGCGTGCGGCTCGCCGACGGTGCGGTCACCGCCCGCGTGGAGGCCCCGGAGTGACAGCACTGCGGCCATGCTGACACTCGACGTCACAAACGCCGCCACCACGCCGAGGAGGCAGACTCCGTGACCGACGACGAGCCCGGCTACGAGCAGGCCCGCGACGAGCTGGCCCGCGTGGTCGCGAAGCTCGAGGCCGGGGGCCTGTCCCTCGAGGACTCGCTCGCGCTGTGGGAACGCGGCGAGTCCCTGGCCCGTACGTGCGAGCGGCACCTGGCCGGCGCCCGCGAACGGGTTGAGACGGTGCTGCGCACGGCGGAGGGCGACGGGACGGCCTCGTCGGGAACACTGTGACCCCATGAGCAGCCCCGACTGGGAACGCGCGATCCGCGACGCCCACGACGGCTACCACGCCGAGACCCGCCTCTCCCGCGATCCCGACGTCCTCGTCGACGACGTCGTCACCTGGCGGATGGTCTCGCCGCACCTGATCCGCGCGCTGCTGTTCCTGGTCGCGCCGAGCATCCTGCTGCTGGTCTGGCTGCTGCTCGACTACCTCGCGGCGAGCTCCAGCCCGTCGATCACCGGGCGGCTGGTGATGAACGTGCTGCTCGCCGTGGTCGTCGTGCTCTACCTGGCGGGGGTCGCGTCGTTCTTCGCGCCGGCGAAGGAGCCCATCGCGGAGTACTCCCGCCTGCTCGAGGGCCGCGCCGGGGCCGCGAAGGGCGCCTACGACTGGGTGACCCGTGCGGCCCGCGCCCGCCGCACCCCGGCCGAGGTCGCGCCGAGCTCGGTGGGCGGGGTCCCGGTGCTGCTGTTCCGCCAGCGCAGCGAGCGCGCCCTGCTGCTCGTGCAGCCCTACGGCGCCGACCTCTACGTCGG
The DNA here is from genome assembly GCF_042653685.1 of Actinomycetospora atypica. Taxonomy (NCBI): domain Bacteria; kingdom Bacillati; phylum Actinomycetota; class Actinomycetes; order Pseudonocardiales; family Pseudonocardiaceae; genus Actinomycetospora; species Actinomycetospora atypica. Next base: position 158,032 of record NZ_JBHSIV010000006.1, read on the forward strand.
CTGGACGATGTGGCGGTCGCGCTCCACGGCGACGCTGCTCGCCCACTTCCTGCGCGACACCTTCGGCCGCTTCACCCCGTTGCCGGTCTTCTCCTCGGAGCTGCGCGCCGCGTCCACCCGCGCGATGCGCGAGAGCGTGCACTCCCTCGCCCGGGAGGGCGTCGCGGCGGCCGCGCACGTCGACGAGCTGCGGTCGCGGAGGCAGGACGTTCCCGACGACGAGGCGCCGCGCGCCCCGGCCCGCGACGACCGCCCGGGTGCGGTCACCCGCGACGGCACCGGGGCGCTCCCCCGCTCCGCGCCCGCTGCCGACCCGACCGCCGCCTGGGCCGACGAGCGGGCCGAGCGGGAGTACGTCACCCGCGACGAGGGCGGCTGGGGCCCGCCGCCCCGGACCTGACGGTCAGGTGCGCGGCACCACCGGGGACTGCAGCGCGGTCGAGGCGAGCTGGACGAAGCGGGCCGGGGTCGCGTTCCCGGTCACGAGCCAGCGCACCCCGCCCACGTCGGTCACCCAGACCGCCTCCCCGCGCACGCCGCGGTAGGTCGCCCACGTCAGCCCGCCGGCGCTGACCGGCGGTCCCGCCGCGGGGGCGGCGTCCTCGGAGGCCACGAGGCCCTCGGCCGAGGCGTCGGACTGCACGAGCCGGGCGAAGCCGTCGTCGGGGGTGATCCACCCGAGCCGGAAGGCCCGCCCGCCCGACACGCTGCGGGTGTCCGTCGACTGCGGGATCCAGTCGGCCGGCATCGCCGGGGCGCGCACCGGGAAGGACAGGGTCCGGGCGGCGTCGGACCCGGCGCTCGCCACGTCGACCCGCTGGACCGAGCCCCGGTCGATGGTGCCGGGCGCCGAGACCGAGCAGGCGCGGGTCAGCCCGGTGAGGGCGAGGACGACGACCGCGAGCACGAGCGTCCCGACGGCGAACGGGCCGATTCCTCCGGTGCGGTCACTGCGCGGGGCGGTCATGACCTCATCGTCCCAGGGCCGTGGGCGGGGTACGCAGATCACGTCCCCCGGCCGCTCGCCCGCCCCCGCGGACCACGCTGGTCTGCGAGGATGACGGCCCACGACCCACTCCCGAGCCGCAGGAGGAGATCCCTGGTGACCTCCGTCAGCCGTAGCACCGAGGCCCCGGACCGCAACCTCGCCCTCGAGCTCGTACGGGTCACCGAGGCGGCCGCGATGGCCGCCGGACGCTTCGTCGGCCGCGGCGACAAGAACGGCGGGGACGGCGCGGCCGTCGACGCGATGCGCAAGCTCATCGGCTCGGTGACGATGCGCGGCACGGTGGTCATCGGCGAGGGCGAGAAGGACGAGGCGCCGATGCTCTACAACGGCGAGGAGGTGGGCAACGGCGAGGGGCCGGAGTGCGACGTCGCGGTCGACCCCGTCGACGGCACCACCCTCATGGCCAAGGGCATGCCCAACGCCCTCGCGGTCCTCGCCGTCGCCGAGCGCGGCGCGATGTTCGACCCGTCCGCGGTCTTCTACATGGAGAAGCTCGCCGTGGGCGCCGACTACGCCGACGTCGTCGACATCACCGCGCCGGTCAAGGAGAACCTCCGCGCCATCGCCAAGCGCAAGGGGACCGGCATCCCGGAGGTGACGGTCTGCGTGCTCGACCGGCCCCGGCACGACCAGCTGGTGAAGGACATCCGCGACGCGGGCGCGCGCATCCGCTTCATCTCCGACGGCGACGTCGCGGGCGCCATCGCCGCGGCCCGCCAGGAGAGCGGCGTCGACCTGCTCGTGGGCATCGGCGGCACCCCGGAGGGGATCATCGCGGCGTCCGCCATCTCGTGCCTCGGCGGCTCGTTCCAGGGCCGGCTCTGGCCGAAGGACGACCAGGAGCGCGAGAAGGCGATCGCCGCGGGGCACGACCTCGAGCGCGTGCTGCACACCGGCGACCTGGTCCGCGGCGAGAACATCTTCTTCTGCGCCACCGGCGTCACCGACGGCGACCTGCTGCGCGGCGTGCACTACCGCCACGGCGGGGCCACCACGCAGTCGCTGGTGATGCGCTCGAAGTCGGGCACCGTGCGCCTCATCGACGGCTACCACAGCCTCTCGAAGCTGCGGGAGTACTCGTCGGTCGACTTCGGCTCCGACGACGAGGGGCTCTCCGAGACCCCCTGGGTCTAGGTGCGCTGCCCACGACGGTGTCGGGGGCCTTGGGCACAATGACGACCATGAGCAGCAACGGCGCACAGGAGTACCGGACCGAGCACGACACCATGGGCGAGGTCCAGGTGCCGGCGCAGGCGCTCTACGCGGCGCAGACGCAGCGTGCGGTGGAGAACTTCCCGATCTCGGGCCGGCCGATCGAGCCCGCCCAGATCCGTGCGCTCGGCCTGGTCAAGGGCGCGTGCGCCCGGGTCAACAAGTCCCTCGGGGTGCTCGACGCCGACATCGCCGACGCGGTCGCGGCCGCCGCCGACGAGGTGGCCTCGGGCGCGCACGACGGCGAGTTCCCCATCGACGTCTTCCAGACCGGCTCGGGCACCAGCTCGAACATGAACGCCAACGAGGTCATCGCCACCCTCGCGAGCCGCGCCAGCGGCCAGAAGATCCACCCGAACGACCACGTCAACGCCTCGCAGTCGAGCAACGACGTCTTCCCGACGACGATCCACCTGGCCGCCACCGAGGCCGTCGTCCGCGACACGATCCCCGGGATCGACCACCTCGCCTCGGTGCTCAACCGCCGGGCCCAGGACTGGAAGCACGTCGTGAAGGCCGGCCGTACCCACCTCATGGACGCGGTGCCGATCACCCTCGGCCAGGAGGCGGGCGGCTGGGCCACCCAGTGCAGCCACGCCACCGAGCGGCTGCGCTCCACGCTCCCCCGCCTCGGCGAGCTGCCGATCGGCGGCACCGCGGTAGGCACCGGAATCAACACCCCGGAGGGCTTCGGCGGCCAGGTCGTCGAGCAGCTGCGCCAGTCCACCGGCATCCCCGAGCTCACCGAGGCCCGCGACCACATCGAGGCCCAGGGCGCCCGCGACGGGCTCGTCGAGATCTCCGGCGCGCTGCGCACGGTCGCCGTCAGCCTCTACAAGATCGCCAACGACGTCCGCTGGATGTCGTCGGGCCCGGCGGCCGGCCTCGCCGAGATCCACATCCCCGACCTGCAGCCGGGCAGCTCGATCATGCCGGGCAAGGTCAACCCGGTGATCTGCGAGGCCACGATGATGGTCTGCGCCCAGGTCATCGGCAACGACGCGACGGTCGCCTTCTCCGGCACCCAGGGCAACCTCGAGCTCAACGTCATGATGCCGGTGATGGCGCGCAACGTCCTCGAGTCGGCCCGCCTGCTCGCCAACGCCGCCCGCCTGCTCGCCGACCGCGTGCTCGAGGGCACGGAGGCGAACGAGGAGGCCTGCCGCCGGTACGCGGAGTCGTCGTCGGCGATCGTCACCCCGCTCAACCGCCTCATCGGCTACGAGGAGGCGGCGAAGATCGCCAAGAAGGCGATGAAGGAGCGGAAGACGATCCGCGAGGTGATCGAGGCCGACGGCTACGTCGCCGACGGCAAGCTCACCCAGGAGCAGCTCGACTCCGCGCTCGACGTGCTCGCCATGACGCGGGTGGACTCCTAGGGCGAGCGGACCGACGGGGGCAGGAGCCGGACGATGTTGTTCTCGCGGGTCGTCGAGACCTCTGCGGAGGTCGGGGCGACCCGCTCGCGCAAGGCCAAGACCGCGGCGCTCGCCGCGGTCCTGGCCGACGCGGGCCCCGACGAGGTCGCGCCGGTCACGGCGTGGCTGGCCGGGTTCATGCTCCAGGGGCGGACCGGCATCGGGTGGCGCACCCTCTCCGGGCTGGAGGCCGAGCCCGCGACGGAGCCGTCGCTGGCCGTCGTCGACGTCGAGGCGTCCCTGGAGCGGCTGGCGGCGATGGCCGGCTCGGGCACCGGGGTGGGGGCGCGCCGCTCGGAGGAGCTCGGCGCCCTGCTCGGGGCGGCCACCGCGGACGAGGCCCGGTTCCTGGTCCGCCTGCTCGGCGGGGAGCTGCGCCAGGGCGCGCTCGAGGGCCTCATGGTCGAGGCCGTGGCGACGGCTGCCGAGGTGCCCACCGACGTCCTGCGGCGGGCCTTCATGTTCTCCGGGCAGCTGCCGGAGACGGCCCGCACGGCGCTGACGTCCGACGACCCGGTGGCCGCCCTGACCGCGGTGGGCCTCGAGGTGATGCGCCCCGTGCGCCCGATGCTCGCCTCCCCCGGCGACTCGCTGGAGGCGACGCTCGCCGACCTGGGCACGGAGATTGTCGTGGAGCACAAGCTCGACGGCGCCCGCATCCAGGTCCACCGCCGCGGCGACGAGGTGCGGGTGTGGTCGCGCACCCTGCACGACATCACCGACGCCGTCCCGGAGATCGTCGCGCTCACCCGCGCCCTGCCGGCCGACTCGGTGGTGCTCGACGGCGAGACCCTGGCCGTCGCCGAGGACGGTCGGCCCCGGCCGTTCCAGGACTCGATGAAGGGTCTCGGCTCCGGCGCGATGCAGCCGTGGTTCTTCGACTGTCTGCACCGCGACGGCCGCGACCTGGTCGACGAGCCGCTGGAGGTCCGTCGTCGGGAGCTCGCGGAGGTGGTCGGGGACCGGGTGATCCCCTCGGTGGTGCGACCCAACCCCGAGCGGGCGGCCGCGGCGATCGACGAGGCGCTGGCCGCGGGCCAGGAGGGCTCGATGGTCAAGGCCCTCGACTCGACCTACACCGCGGGGCGCCGCGGGAAGGCCTGGCAGAAGATCAAGCCGGCGCACACGTTCGACCTGGTGGTGCTGGCCTGCGAGTGGGGCTCGGGGCGCCGGCGCGGGTGGCTGTCGAACATCCACCTCGGGGCGCGCACGGCGGACGGCTTCGTCATGGTCGGGAAGACCTTCAAGGGCATGACCGACGAGACGCTGCGCTGGCAGACCGAGACGTTCCCGCGGTACGAGACGCACCGTGACGACTGGGCCGTGTACCTGCGCCCGGAGATCGTCGTGGAGATCGAGCTCGACGGGGTGCAGACCTCCACCCGCTACCCGGGCGGCGTGGCGCTGCGGTTCGCGCGGGTGGTGCGCTACCGCGACGACAAGCCGGTGTCCGAGGCCGACACCCTCGAGACGCTGCAGGCGCTGCGCCGCTGAGCGGGTGACCCACACGGCTCGTCGGGCCCGGTCCCGGGCGGGCGGCGCGGGCACTCCGGATGTGTGCGCGTGCTCACGACCGTGACCGGTTCCCCCTCCCACGCCCGCGCGATGCTCCCGTTCGCCCGGGCGCTCGTTGTCGGGGGCCACGATGTCCTCCTCGCCTGCTCGCCCGAGGTCGCGGGGGTGTTCACCGGCAGCGGGCTGCGCGTGGAGACCGTCATGCCGACCATGGCGACGGCGGCCGCGTCGGTGGGTCCGGCCCTCGCCGCCGCCACCGCGGGGAGCGTCGGGCCGCCCGATCCCGACGATGCTGGCAACCACGGACATCACGAGCCCGGAAGATCGTCGGGGAGCCGTGTCCCACGGGGACGGGATCTCTGGCCTGGGCCGCCTGAGGACCGGTCGGCGCAGCGTTCAACCCGTCCATCGTGCCTCCGAGCGGCGGCGCCGAAAACAACAGCGAGGCCGCGACAGGAGTGCCTCTTGTCTGTCAAGCTGCCTGATGAGGGCGGCACGACCTGCAGTTCGGCCGATGCCAGCGCCGCGGGTACTCCCGGGGCGACGGTCGATGGTCTCCGCTCTCGAGGTCCCTATCCGAGCATCGCAAGATCAACGTCCTGGAGTAGTCCATGGAGCACGTCCCGGCGCCGTTGCGCGCCTGTCTTCAGATGATCGTCCAGCTGCCCGAGGTCGTGGTGCCGCGGCGGAGCTGCTGCGTCCCGTGGGTCCAGCCGTTCATCCGCATCACGATCTTCGTCGTGGTGCTGTGGGCGGTGGTGAAGCTGGTGATCGCCGGCATCACCCCCGAGGTCGCCGGGGCCGCCGTGCTCTCGGCCGGCCTCGTGGCGGTCGAGATCCTCTCCCGGCTCTTCGGGCCGGGCCACCAGCCCGCCTGATCTGGGGTCTGACCGTGACCGCGGTGAACGCGGGTCAGGGTCACGCGCTGGCGCAGCTCGCCGATCATCTCGGCGAGCTGCGTCGCTGCGCGGGTCTGACCTGGCGCAAGCTGGGAGTGTCGGCGCATTTCGATCACACGGTTCTGTGGCATGCAGCCCGTGGCCGTCGTGTGCCGACGCGAAGTGTGACGAAAGCCTTCGTGGCGACCTGTCGACGGGAGATCCGTCGTCGACTCGCGCAGGACGCCCCCGTCGGGCCGCAGGGAGAACTCCGCGAGGGCCGTCCATTCGATGTCAAGATCTACGCTTCTCGTCTCCTCGATCTTGACTGGGAGTCGTTGTGGTCGGCCGCGGACGACGAGGCCCGACGCGATGAGTGATCAAGACAGGAACACGGGAGCAGGCGACGGCGCAGGTGCGCGAGGCGCGGAAGCCGATCGGCGCCTAGAGGCGGACGCCGAGCTCGTCGCGATGCTCCGGAAGGAAGGGGACCCGAACGGTCGAGCCGCGCGTGACCTCGCTCAGGCGCTCGGCGAGCTCGGTGTGGGTGCGCTGTCGTCGATGGCGCGCAACGGGCGTCTCTTCGGGGTCCTCAGCCAGCGTGGCCGTGGTTTGGAGCGACCTCCGAGCGAGTACTTCGACGAGGAACAGAGCTTGATCTTCATGAGCGTCGGAGTCGCGGTGCAGAGGTTCATGAACCAGGAGATCTACGGGTGTGGCTGGAGCCCGACCAAGGGCGCATCTGTCCAGACCTGGTTCGTAGGCGCCTGCCTTGATCAATTCGCCAACGAGTACCGGCGCTTTAGGGCGCAGAGGCGCACCAGGGACGAGCTCATCGGAGATAATCTGGATCTCCTCGAGAAAGATGGCGGTGCTCGCGGGTGGTCGCGCGCAGTCGCCGCCGAGGACCCGGCACTCACGGTTCTGGACCGAATGGAGCTCGAGCACATCCTCGACCAGATGTACCCTCTCGAGCGGGAGATAGTGCTTTTGGTGGGCCAGGGCTGGTCGCGGCAGGAGGTTAGTCGCGAACTCGGCATCTCGAATCGTAAGGTGCGTTCGACTTTGGAAAGGCTTCGGGACAGGCTTAGCCTCAGGCGCGAGGGGGAGCGGGCTGATCGATCTGTATCTGAAGCCGCGAACCCAGCCGCCTCTTCTGTGTTATGGAGACGTCTATCGACTTGGGGCATCAACGATGCTGCCGAGGCAGTTCGCGTGAAAGAACTAATCGACGCGCAGCGTAAAGTATATGAGAATCCGGAGCGCTTCGCGCTGTATCGCCCTATCCCCGGCGACGACCGAAATCAATTGGACATAGTCTTGGACGGCATGCGCTCAGACGTGCATATCGATAACCAGAAGAAGTGGACTGCCGACTCCGCTAGGGTTTGTCGCGAGGTGCTGAAAAGAGTTCAGGAAGTCGTCCCCTCAGTGAGTCGACCAGGAAGCGGAAAAGGAAGCAGCGCCGCCATGCGGGAGCTGTACCAGTCGCTGAAGATCGTTAGCGACTCAAGGGTGTCTCGCCGCGGCGTGTCCTCTTAGCTGCATGATCTCGTCCTTGCGAGACAGTCACCTTGAGTGACGCTCTGTGCGGGGCCCTCGCCGAGCGAGGTCCCCGCTGGAGCGGGCTCCTCCCGGGCGCCATCGCTCACATTAAGCGCCTCCTCGGGTCTCTTCAGCCGGCTGTGATAGAGCTCGACAGTTGCAGGCGCGGGTGGCTTGCGGCCCCCCGCGCTAGCTTTGGGGCGTCCTCAGTGAGTGGGATCCGCGGAAGCGTTGCTGCAAGACTGCAGGTCAGGGCGTTGACGAACCTGCGGTCGTATCGGGTTTGGTGCTACTACAACCCCTTGTAGAGGCGTTGTTCTAGCTCGGATAGGGCCTCTGCCGTCGACGCGTGCGTGCCTCCTTGACTGGCATCGGGAGGCCGTGCGCGTCGCGAGGCGTGGCAGCGTGAAGCGACCGCAGCGGCAAAAACCCAGGTCAGGGCGTTGACGAACGAGCGGTAGTATCGGGTTTGGTGCTACTACAACCTCTTATAGAGGCGTTGTTCTAGCTCGGATAGGGCCTCTGACGTCCACGCGTGCGTGCCTCCTTGACTGGCATCGGGAGGCCGTGCGCGTTGGGCGCTTACGAGTACGAGTGCTTACTGGCTGTCAGCGACCAGTGGGCGGGTCTTGGGTTGTCGTGATGCGCAGCGAGCAGGTGTGGCTGTGACTGGCTCAGTTTCGTCAATTATCTGCATCTGTCGATGACGGCGCGGGCGTATTTGGAGCTGTTGACGTTGGCGTAGGAAGCCGATTTGCTGGCGGTTTGGTTGTCGCGTCCAGGTAGTTGACTGATGACCGCTGCGGGAAGCTGGCCAACGAGGTCGATTAACGCAGTGTTCCTGGCTTTCCGGGGGTCGATGCCGTCTCTCTCTTGAGTCGTCGGGCGAGGGCGCGGCGGACATGGGTCGGCCAGGAATCTCACCAGGGATGAGCCAGGGGCGCTGGTCGTGGTGGCCTAAGACGAATCGGCCGGTGCGCTGTCCTCACAACATCGCGGGCGAGTCCGTCGATCGGGCGCGGAAGGTTCAGCGGCGTATTTTCGAGCAGGACCTGGACTTTTCCGTTGTGTTCGCGGACGTCGGCGAGTTGCAGTCGGCTGACTCGGCCGGGTGGCTGGGCGTAGAGCGGTAGCAGGAGACCTGCGAGGCGGTCGACGGCGGGTATGACTTCGTCGTGAATGAGCTGGCGGGGCTTGATGCCAGCGATCGTCATCGGCGATGAACTGAGTCGGCGGCGCCGCAGTGCGATGGGCGATGGAGATCTCGGCGGGGGTGTAGCGGTGCGCTGAGGCCCAGGTCAAAGGTCCCCGTGCGCGCTGGCGAAGGACGGGTTGCTCGACGAGGAACAGGTTGATGTCGTCCTAGGTGCAAGCACGGAGGCTTCGCCCGCAAGTATCGAGCCAGTCGCACAGCGTCCGCACGGCGCGCAGCTCGCTCTTAATGTTGGCGAGCTGACCCTCGCTTGTTCCGGCGGGGGTGGAGCGGGTGCGGAGTTGGTGCAGGTGGTGCCAGGTGGCGTAGCCGCGGAGCAGCTTGCGGTCGACGTCGTCGGAGATGCTCGAGCAGAACTCGTCGGGCCAGCGCTCGAGCGCGAGATTCTCGTCGCGGGAGGCGAGGACTCCGTGGTTGACCAGGGCGGCTCGTAGGAACTGGACCGAGCCGTCGGGCAGCTGTGCGTCGAGCGCGGCGTGGGTGACCGGCTCGCCGGCGGCGGCGAGGTTGGCAACGACCCGGGCGGTGGAGGTCGACTCGAGCCAGCGGATGAGCCGGAATGGCGAGACCCTGCGCCGCACGTGCACGTCACCGACTGGGTGCCGCAGACCCTGGTGCTGCAGTCCGCCGACCTGTTCGTCACCCACGGCGGCTACAACGGCATCCGCGAGGCCGTCCGGCACGGCGTGCCGATGGTCGTCGTCCCGCAGTTCGGCGACCAGGACCACAACGCCGACCGCATCGCCGCCCTCGGCCTCGGCGCCCGCGTGCCCCCGGCCGGGACGGCCACCCCGGACGACGTCGCGACGGCCGTCGCCGCGGTCCTCGCCGACCGCACCGTCCGGACGACCGTGCGGGCCGCACACCGCGCGATGCTCGCCCTGCCCCCGATCGACGGCGACTGGCTGGACCGGCACCTCGCCACGCTGCACCGTCGACCGCTGGGCGGCTGACCCGACCGGCCGCAGCCGGTAGCCTGTGCGCACGTGCGGTTCCTCGACGGCCACGCCCCGGCCCATGACCTGACCTACGACGACGTCTTCCTCGTCCCCGAGCGCTCCGACGTCGCCTCCCGGTTCGACGTCGACCTCGCGGTCGCCGACCCGAGCGGGGCCACGATCCCGATCGTCGCGGCGAACATGACCGCGGTGTCGGGGCGGCGGATGGCCGAGACGCTGGCGCGCCGCGGCGGCATGGCGGTGATCCCGCAGGACGTCGACCCGGCCGCGGTCGCCGACATCGTCGCCGGGGTGAAGTCGCGGCACGCGGTCTGGGACACCCCCGTCGTCCTGCACCCGGGCGAGGCCGTGGCCGACGCGCTGAACCTCGTCTCGAAGCGCGCGCACGGCGCGGTGGTGGTGGTCGACGACGGCGGACGCCCGCTCGGGGTGGTCCGCGAGGCCGACTGCGCCGGGGTCGACCGGTTCACCCGCCTCGCCGACGTGCTGGTCCCCGCCGTGACGGTGCCGGTGACCACCGAGCCGCGGCAGGTGTTCGACGAGCTCTCCGCCCCCGGCGCGGGCGACCTCGCCCTGGGCGTCGACGACGACGGCCGCCTCACCGGGGTGCTGAGCCGCACCGGCGCGCTGCGCGCCGAGGTCTACTCCCCCGCGCTCGACGACGACGGCCGGCTGCGGGTCGCCGCGGCCCTCGGGGTGAACGGCGACGTCGCCACGCGGACCAAGGAGCTCACCGCGGCCGGGGTCGACGTGCTCGTCGTCGACACCGCGCACGGCCACCAGGAGAAGACGATCTCCGCGCTGCGCACCGTGCGCGAGGCGGCGCCGCAGGCGGTCCTCGTCGCGGGCAACGTCGTGACCGCCGCCGGCACCGTCGACCTCATCGAGGCGGGCGCCGACATCGTCAAGGTCGGGGTCGGCCCGGGCGCCATGTGCACCACGCGGATGGCGACCGGGGTCGGGCGCCCGCAGTTCTCCGCGGTCGCCGAGTGCGCGGCGGCCGCCCGCGAGCGCGGCGCGCACGTGTGGGCCGACGGCGGGGTGCGCCACCCCCGCGACGTCGCGCTGGCCCTGGCCGCGGGCGCGTCGGCGGTGATGGTCGGCTCGTGGTTCGCCGGCACCTACGAGTCGCCCGGCGACCTGCAGCGCGACGAGCACGGCGCGCCGTACAAGGAGTCGTTCGGCATGGCCTCCAAGCGCGCGGTGAGCGCCCGGACCCGTACCGACTCGGCGTTCGACCGCGCCCGCAAGGGCCTGTTCGAGGAGGGCATCTCCTCCTCGCGCATGCGCCTCGACCCGGCCCGCCCCGGCGTGGAGGACCTGCTCGACTCGATCTGCGCGGGCGTCCGGTCGGCGTGCACCTACACCGGCGCGTCGACCCTCGAGGAGTTCCACGCCGGCGCGGTGCTCGGCATCCAGTCCGCGTCGGGGTTCGCCGAGGGACGGCCGCTGCCGACGGGCTGGTGAACCCCGTCGGAGCGAACGGCACTTCCGCTCACCTAGAAGCAGCGGGAGTGCCGTTCGCTCCGCGGAGGTGGACCGGCTAGGGCGCCTCGCCCTCCAGCATCTCGGTGACCAGCGCCGCGATGGGCGAGCGCTCGGAGCGGGTCAGCGTCACGTGGGCGAACAGCGGGTGGCCCTTGAGCTTCTCGATGACCGCCGCGATCCCGTCGTGGCGGCCCACCCGCAGGTTGTCGCGCTGGGCGACGTCGTGGGTGAGCACCACCCGCGAGTTCGTCCCGAGCCGGGAGAGCACCGTGAGGAGCACGTTGCGCTCCAGCGACTGGGCCTCGTCGACGATGACGAACGCGTCGTGCAGCGACCGCCCGCGGATGTGGGTCAGCGGGAGCACCTCGAGCATCCCGCGCTCGATGACCTCCTCGACGACGTTGGTGGAGACCAGAGCACCGAGGGTGTCGAACACCGCCTGGGCCCAGGGCGCCATCTTCTCGTTCTCGCCGCCGGGCAGGTAGCCGAGGTCCTGCCCGCCCACGGCGTACACCGGGCGGAACACGACGATCTTGCGGTGCTGCTGGCGCTCCAGCACCGCCTCGAGCCCGGCGCAGAGCGCGACGGCCGACTTGCCGGTGCCGGCGCGGCCGCCGAGCGACACGATCCCGACCTCGGGGTCGGTCAGCAGGTCGATCGCGATCCGCTGCTCGGCGGAGCGGCCGTGTAGCCCGAAGACGTCCCGGTCGCCGCGCACGAGGCGCACCTGCTTGTCGGGCGTCACGCGCCCGAGGGCGGACGAGCCACCGCCGAGCAGCCGCAGGCCGGTGTGGCAGGGCAGCTCGCGGGCCGCCTCGACGTCGGCGACGCCCTCGGCGAACAGGTCGGTGATCTCCGACGGGTCGGCGGCCAGCTCGGCCATGCCGGTCCAGCCGGAGGTGACGACGTCCTGGGCGTGGTACTCGTCGGCGGGCAGGCCCACGGCGGCGGCCTTCACCCGCAGCGGCATGTCCTTGGTGACGAGGGTGACCGACGAGCCCTCCTTCGCGAGGTTCGCGGCGCAGGCGAGGATGCGGGAGTCGTTCTCCCCGGTCCGGAAGCCGGCCGGCAGCACCGACGGGTCGGTGTGGTTCAGCTCGATGCGCAGCGTGCCCCCCTCGGGCGTGATCGCGATCGGCTGGTCGAGACGTCCGTGCTGGATCCGCAGGTCGTCCAGCAGGCGCAGGGCCTCGCGGGCGAACCAGCCGAGCTCCGGGTGGTGGCGCTTGCCCTCCAGCTCCGTGATGACGACCAGCGGGACGACCACCTCGTGCTCGGCGAAGCGCGTGGGGGCCCACGGGTCGCTCAGCAGGACCGAGGTGTCGATGACGTACGTGGTCCCCGGAGGCGGGGACACCTGGTCCGGACGGGGGTGGACCGACGGGGGGTGCTCGACGTGCTCTGCGCTCACGGCTACTCCCTCGAGCGGTCGCGGCACCCACGACCACGGTTTCCTCGAGTGTGTCGAGGTGACCTACGTCGTGATGCGGGACCGGTGGGGCGGGCCCCCGCCGGGGGACCTGCCTCTCCGGCTCCGTGCGCGAGGACCGGGTGCCGGCCCTCCCGCCGTGCCGGCCCGGGCGACGGCACCGGGCTCCGCCGGGAGGAGGAGGGAGGCCGCGACCGGCCGTCCCGCCCGCGTCCCGACGATGCCGTGGCACCGCGATCCGTTCCGACCCGTCACGTTCTCCGGCCTCCCCGGACGGTCCGCATCCGCTACGGCCCGTCGTCGCGGACGCTACATCCGGTGGCCGGTCGTTGTCGCGCGCCGAACGTGACGACTAGGTGACGTGGGTCACGCGGTCGGTGACATCGGTGTGTCGTCGGCGTGGCGCGGGTACCGCTCACCGCTGAACGGCGCACCACATCCGCCGGTCGGAGCAGCGCCGGACCCGGCCGCCTCCCGCCGCAGCGCCGCCGGCGTCCAGGTCTCGTCGAGCAGCCGCGCGAACCGCCGGCCCACGGTCTCGCCCGGCGGGCGGGCCGCGAGCCAGGGCCGGACGACGCGGACGCCCTCGACGTAGGTGGTGGTGTGGATGCGCCAGCGCGGGTGGGCGAGGAAGCCGAGCATCCGGCGGGCCCGGGCGTCGTCGACCAGCAGCCAGCGGGTCAGGTGGTCCAGCGCCCGGTCCTCGCGGTCGGCCGCGGAGGAGGTGTGCACGAGGAGGGCCGCGTCCTGGCGCACCGCGGCCAGCGGGTCCATCGCCGCCTCGACCGCCTCCCCCAGCGCGCCCGGGGCGGTCCCGCCCCCGAGCCCGGCCGCGGCGAGGTGCGCCGTCGCCCACGGCCCCCACCCCGGCCCGACGACCGCGTCGAGGCCGAGCTCCGCCGCCCCCTCGGCCACGAGGCTCCGCGGCGTCCGGGCGAGCAGCAGGGTGCGCTCGGGCTCCACGGCGCCCTCGAGCCGCGCGGTCTCGGTGTGGTGGCCCGGGTAGGCCTCGTGCGCGACCAGCAGCGGCAGGTGGCTCCACCGGTGCCCGGCCTCGCGGGCCACCTGCATCACCGACCGGGCCCGGCCCACGCGGCGGCTGAACCCGGCCCACGGCACGTCGGCGACCACCTCGACGTCCAGCTGCTCCCCCGCGGGCAGCCCCACGGCCTCCGCCGTGGCCGCCCGCAGCGCCCCGAGCATCGTCGTGACCCCGGCGAGCAGGTCCTCGTGCGGTACGCGGTCGCGCTCCCGGAAGGCCGCCACCGCGGCCGGGAGCCGGCGGCGCGGCACCCCGAGGACGTCGGCGAGGTGGGCGTGGGCCGCGTCGTAGTCGTCCTCGTGGCCGGGGGCGACGTCGACCCCCAGGCAGCCCCGGACCTCCGCGACGAACCCGACCGGCTCGCCACCGGCCCGGGCGGCCACCACGGCGCACGCCGCGAGCTGGGCGTCGAGGTACTCGGCCCGGCGGCCCGTGGCGGGGAGGCGGCGCCGGAGCGCCTCGGCCTCGGCGCGCAGGGAGAGCGGGTCGAACCGGGGCTCGGCCGCCACCGCGCGGGCGAGGGCCGGGTCGCCGAGGTGGGCGTCGACCAGCTCGGGCACCACGTGCCCGAGCCGCAGCCCGAGGCGCACGTAGGCCCGTGCGAGCTCGTCGAGTCCGTCGTGATCCACCGCGGATCGACGTTACCCCTCGTGGCCCCCGCGGGCCCTCGGAGCGGACACCGCGTCGCTGAATACGACGAGCGGGTGTCGAGGTGGGTGACCGAGCGCGCGATGAATGCTCCCTGCGAGCACCGAGGACCCCTTTTCCGCTCCCCGTCTCACCCGGAGAAAGCACTCAAGTCGCGGAGCGAATTGCCCGCCACTCGATCGGGTTTCCGACGTGACCCCGCCCGGGGAGCTTCGTTAAGTTTCATGTCATCCGGTCACACCGTCCGTGAGATCGGAAAACACGGAAGCGGAACGGCTCGACCCCGAATCGGGCGCCGCACACACTCACTGAGGGAGATTCTCGACATGCTGCTCAAGAAGGCGGGAATGATCGTCCTGGGTACCGCGGCGGGCGTGGCGGCGCTCTCGGGTACTGCGTTCGCCGGCGAGGCCTCTGCTACTCCCTCGGGCCACGACCACGGCCACCACCACCACCACGGTGGCTGGGACCGCGACAACGACCGCGACCGTGGCGACACGAACGTCCGCTTCGGCGACGACGACTACTCCGTCGACCTCAGCGACGACGACTACAGCCCCTCGGCCCGCAGCGGCGACCAGAGCTTCGGGCGGCAGTCCGGTCTGGTGAACGTCGGCAACACGAACGTCCAGGCGCCGATCAGCGCCGTGGTCGGCCTCCTGAGCGACATCCGCGGCTGATTCTCCCCGACGGCGGGTGCCGGGTCCCGGGAGCGGACCCGCACCCGCCGTCGTGATGTCTCGTCAATTCGCACCACGAGAGACACCGGCGTATCCGTGCCCATCGGGGGATGGCACGGGTGCGCCGGTGTTTTGTCGTGTGCGCGCTATCCGCCGTAGCGGCGGTTGCGCTCGGAATAGTCGCGCAGGGCGCGCAGGAAATCGATGCGCCGGAACTGCGGCCAGAACGCCTCGGTGAAATAGAACTCCGAGTACACCGACTGCCACATGAGGAACCCGGAGAGCCGCTGCTCGCCCGAGGTGCGGATCACCAGGTCGGGGTCGGGCTGCCCCGTGGTGTAGAGGTGCTCGGCGATGTGGTCGACGTCGAGGACCTCGGCGAGCTCCTCGATCGTCGTGCCCGCCTCCGCGTGCTGCAGCAGCAGCTTGCGCACGGCGTCGGCGATCTCCTGCCGGCCGCCGTAGCCCACGGCGGCGTTGACCTGCAGGCCCGTGCGCCCCTCGGTCGACTGGGCCGCGGCCGCGAGCCGGGCCGCGGTGGCCGCCGGCACCAGGTCGGGGGCCCCGACGATGCGCAGGCGCCAGTCGCGGTCGGGGGCGGCGAGCCCCTCGACGGCGGTGGCGATGATCTCGAGGAGGGCGTCGAGCTCCTCGGCCGGCCGGGAGACGTTGTCGGTGGAGAGCAGGAACAGCGTCACCACCTCGACCCCGGCCTCGTCGGCCCAGTCGAGCATGTCGACGATCTTGCGGGCGCCCACCCGGTGCCCGTCGCTCGGATCGGTCAGGCCCACCTCGCGGGCCCACCGCCGGTTGCCGTCGAGGATGACGCCGATGTGCCGCGGCGGGTGGCTGGCCGCGACCCGGCGACGCAGCCGTCGCTCGTAGAGCGAGTAGGCCACCTCACGGATGTTGTCGCGGGCGCTCACGGGCGGCCAGGCTACGCCGCCGCGGGTGCGTTCCGTCCCCCTCGTCACCCGGAGGTCGGTGAACGTTCGCCGGAGTCCCCGGTCCGCTGGCCTACCCTGGCGTCCGTGAGCGTCGCCGAGTCTTCTCCCGCCGAGCAGACCCCGGTCAAGCCCCGCCTGCGCGGGTGGCTGCATCTGTGGTCCTTCGCGGTCGGCATCGCCGCGGGGGCGACCCTCGTCGCGCTCGCCGGCGCCACCGTGTCGGGCGAGGCCGCCGCGGCGGTCGCCGTGTACTCCGCGACGGTGCTGGGCCTGTTCGGCGTCAGCGCGCTCTACCACCGCCGGACCTGGGTCTCGGTCCGCGCGCGCACCGTGATGAAGCGCCTCGACCACGCGATGATCTTCATCTTCATCGCGGGGACCTACACCCCGTTCGCGGTGCTCGCGATGCCCGAGACCACGGGGCTCGTCGTGCTGGCCGTGGTCTGGGGCGGCGCCCTGGCCGGCGCGGCCCTCAAGCTGGCCAAGCCGAACACCCCGCGGTGGGTCGGCGTCCCGATCTACCTCGCCCTGGGGTGGGTCGCGGTGTTCGTGCTGCCCGACCTGCTCCACCGCGGTGGTGTGGCGGCCCTGGTCCTGCTGATCGTCGGCGGTGCGTTCTACACCGTCGGCGCCGTGGGCTTCGCCCTCCGCCGCCCGGTCGGATGGCCGGCGACGTTCGGCTACCACGAGTTCTTCCACGCGGCGACCGTCGTCGCCGCGATCTGCCACTACATCGCGATCTGGCTCGTGCTCTACGCCTGATCGTCCCCGGCGGCCGCGTCGGGGGCGCCCTCGGTCTCCGGCGGGTCCAGGCGCGGACCCTTGGTGCGGAGCTCGTCGACGGTGCTCATGGCCTCGCGCAGCTCCGCGAGCCACGGCTCGGTGTGCTCCCCGACCAGCGCGACCGCCCAGGCCAGCGCCTCGGAGCGGGACCGGGCGACCCCCGCGTCGACCAGGGTGTCGAGCACCCGGCGCTCGGGCTGGCGCAGCCGCGTCATCACCGGCACCGATAGGGTGGTGAAGAGCTCCTCGACCCCGCCCTCGTCGTCGCCGATCCGCGCGCCCCAGGCGACCTTGCGGCCGTAGCGGTGCTCGGCCTGCCGCGCGATCTCCATCCGGTCCTCGCGGGTCTCCTCGCGGAAACGGCTGATGCGTCCGGTGGCGCTCGCGGCCCGGGCCGCGTCGTCCCCGCCGGCCTCGGGCGCCGCCAGGCGGCCGACGATCAGGATCTCCTCGCGGTCGACCGTGACCTCCGGGGCCTCGACGAACCATCCGTCGGGCAGCCGGCCGGTCAGCCAGGCCGTCAGGTCGTCCGTCGCGGGCAGGTCGCCCGCCGGACGGCCGCCGCGGCCCACTCGTCCGCCGCCTCCGGGGCGTCCCCGGTGTCCTCGTCCCACCATCATGTTCGGCTCCTCCGTCGTGCGATGCAGCAATTACAGCATTACACGTGCGCAGTGGTCGAGCCTGTTCGCCGACGGTGGACGGCCGCGAGGATGGACGGATCCGGACGCTGGACGTCAGCGGAGTGCCATCGCTGACACGGAGTCGGTCAGCCCCGGCGGAGGGCGGCGACCAGCTCGTCGGGCGTCGTGGACGGGCGGTCGCAGACGAAGCCCCGGCACACGTAGGCCGCGGGCCGGCCGGACACGAGCGGGCGGTCGGCGAGCAGCGGCACGCCCTCGGCGTCCGGGGCGCCCGCGACCACCACGCTGCCGCCGGGGGCCGCCCGCCGGGCCGAGGCCACGAGCTCGTCGGCGTCCTCCCCCACCACCGCCACCTGCAGCGGCCCGGCGAGGGCCGCCTCGGCCGCCGTCGCCCACCCGCCGCCGAAGCGGGCGTGCCGGGCGAGCAGGGTCCCGGCCGTGGTGAGCGCTGCCTCGGCCACCCGGCGGTACCGCGACGAGCGCTCCGGGGCGACGAGCACCGACGCCGTGAGCAGGGCGGACGTCAGGACCGACGACCCGCACGGGGTGGCGCCGTCGGTGATCTCCCGGGGGCGGCTGACGAGCACCTCGGCGTCGTCGGCGGTGTCGAAGAACGCGCCCGCGGTGTCGGGGTCGGCGAAGTGGTCGAGCGCGAGGTCGAGCAGCCGGCAGCCCTCGTCGAGCCAGCGCCCCTCGCCGGTGGCCTGGTGCAGGGCGAGCATCGCCTCGGCGAGCGCCGCGTGGTCCTCGAGCACCCCGGGCGCGTCGCCCACCGCACCGTCGCGCGAGGTCCGCCGCAGCCGGCCGCCGACCACGTGCACCCTGAGCACCAGACCCGCCGCCCGGCGGGCGGCGGCGAGCCAGTCGGGGCGGCCGAGCGCACCGGCGGCCTCGACGAGCGCCGTGATCGCGAGGCCGTTCCAGGCGGCCACGACCTTGTCGTCCCGGGCGGGCTGGGGACGCTCGGCCCGGGCGAGGAGCAGGGCCCGGCGGACGGCCTGCCAGCGGCCGGTGTCGTCGGGGTCCTCCGGCATCTGCAGCGTGGAGCGGCCCTCGTCGAACGTGCCCTGCGCGGTGACCCCGAGCAGCGCCGCCGCCCAGGCGCCGTCGTCGGGCCCCAGGACCTCGGTGAGCTCGGCGGGCGACCACACGTAGGTCGAGCCCTCCTCGCCCGCGGCGTCGGCGTCGAGGGCGGAGGCGAACCCGCCCTCGGTGGTGCGCAGGTCGCGCAGGAGGAACGCGGCCGTCAGCTCCGTCGCCCGCCACGCGAGGCCCGGGCCGGCCAGCCGAGCCTCGTGGGCGTAGCTGCGCAGCAGGAGCGCGTTGTCGTAGAGCATCTTCTCGAAGTGCGGCACCACCCAGCGGGCGTCGACCGAGTACCGCGCGAACCCGCCGGCGAGCTGGTCGAACAGCCCGCCGCGGGCCATCCGCTCGTGGGTGGCCGTGACCATCCGCCAGGCCGCGGGGCTGCCGGTGCGCTCGTGGTGGCGCAGCAGGAACTCGACGACCGTCGACGGCGGGAACTTCGGTGCGCCCCCGAAGCCGGCGTTCACCACGTCGAACGCCGACTCCAGGGAGGCCACGGCCTCCGCGAGCACGCCGGCGTCGACGGGCGCGGGCGGCAGCGAGGGGGCCACCCCCGCGAGGCGCTCGGCGATCCGCCCGGCCGCGGTGCGCACGGCGTCGCCGTCGGTCTCCCAGGCCTTCACCACCGCCGCGACGAGCTGGGTGAACGACGGCATCCCGCCCTGCGGCTCCGCCGGGTAGTAGGTGCCGCAGTGGAAGGGCTCGCCGCCCGGGGTGAGGAAGCAGGTCATGGGCCAGCCGCCCTGGCCGGTCATGGCCTGGGTGGCCTCCATGTAGACCGCGTCGACGTCGGGCCGCTCCTCGCGGTCGACCTTCACCGACACGAAGTGCTCGTTGACGAAGGCCGCGACGGCCGGGTCGGAGAAGGACTCGTGCGCCATGACGTGGCACCAGTGGCAGGCCGAGTAGCCGACCGAGAGCAGCACCGGGACCCCGCGCTCGCGGGCCTCCGCGAACGCGGCGGGCTCCCACGGCCGCCAGTCGATCGGGTTGTCGGCGTGCTGGCGCAGGTACGGGCTGGTCGAGTCGGCGAGCCGGTTGGCCATGGCGCCGATGGTCCCACGCCCCCGACCGGCCCGGAGGGCGTCAGCCCTCGGGGCCGGACCGTCCTCCCGGGGAGGTGGGGGTGTCGGCCGGGCCGGGCGAGGGGTCGTGCGGCCCGGCCTCGTCCGGCCCCTCGGGCTCGGCCGGCGGGTCGAACGACGCGGGGACGTTGCGGAGCCGCTTGGTCATCGACCGGATGAGCAGCGCCGTGGCGAGGCCGAGCAGCAGGACCACGACCAGGGCGATCGGCGAGGTCTTGCCGAACTCCTCGCCGCGGTCGGCCCCCGGGGCCGGAGGTGCCTGGCCGAGCAGGATGACGAGCCCCGCCGGCAGCGCCGTGATCACGAGGTGAGCACCCGCTCGCGGACGCCGGCGAACAGATCGCCGTCGGTGAGCGACTCGGTCTCGTCCTTCTCCCCCACCAGCGACCGCGCGAGCTCGTACTCCTCGGTGGGCCACACCTGCTGCTGCATCTCGATCGGCATCGAGAACCAGCGGCCGTTGGGGTCGATCTGGGTGGCGTGCGCGAGCAGCGCCTGGTCGCGCTGCCCGAAGTACTCGCCGCAGCGCACCCGGGTGGTGACGCGGACGCCCGGGTCGGGGCGGTCGTCCTTCCAGTTCTCCAGCCACTCCGCCCACGGCGACTCCATGCCGGCCGCGATGAGCGCCTCGTGGAAGGCGACGATGCGGGCCTTGGAGAAGCCGTGCGAGTAGTAGAGCTTGAGCGGCTGCCAGGGCTCGCCGGCCTCGGGGAAGCGGTCGGGATCCCCGCACGCCTCCCACGCGGCGATCGACACCTCGTGGCAGCGGATGTGATCGGGGTGCGGGTAGCCGCCGTTCTCGTCGTAGGTCACCACGACGTGAGGGCGGAACTCGCGCATCACCCGTACGAGGGCCTCCGTGGGCACCTCGAGGGGCTCGAGCGCGAAGCAGCCCGGCGGCAGCGGCGGCTTCGGGTCGCCCTCGGGCAGCCCGGAGTCGACGAAGCCGAGCCACCGGTGCTCGACACCCAGGATCTCGGCGGCGCGGCGCATCTCCTCGCGGCGCACCCCCACCATGTCGGCCAGCACCTCGGGCCGGTCCATGGCCGGGTTCAGGATGCTCCCGGCCTCCCCCCCGGTACAGGTGACGACCATGACCTCGGCGCCCTCGGCGACGTAGCGCGCGCACGTGGCGGCGCCCTTGCTCGACTCGTCGTCGGGGTGCGCGTGCACCGTCATGAGACGCAGCTGATCTCCCACGTCCACCATCATCCCCCGACCCCCCGACAGCCTGCCCGCGGACTCCCGCCCGGAGGCCCGCGCAGGGCCGGACGGGGGACGTCGTCGCAGGTGGGGAAGGCCCTGTGACTTTCCCCGGAGATCCGGGAACCTCTCGCGGGAGAAGTTCGTACGGGTCGTGCGGGGCCCCGACCGTGTTAGTGTCGCCCGACACGGCCCGCATGCCCGGGGCGTGTTTTTCCGTCTGTGGACGCCTGCGGCCCCGGTTCACGCCGGGGCCGTCGACGTGCAGGCCGCCGACCCGCGACGGGCGGGCCCGGACCTCCGAGGAGTTGATCGCCGTGACCGAGACGCAGACCCAGGTGACGTGGCTGACGCAGGACGCCCACGACCGCCTGAAGGCCGAGCTCGACGATCTGGTGGGGCAGCGGCCCGCGATCGCGCAGAAGATCAACGCCGCCCGCGAGGAGGGCGACCTCAAGGAGAACGGCGGCTACCACGCCGCCCGCGAGGAGCAGGGCGTCATGGAGGCGCGGATCCGCCACCTCCAGGAGCTGCTGCACACCGCGAAGGTGGGCGAGACGCCCACCGAGTCGGGCATCGCCGCCCCCGGCACCGTGCTCACGGTGCGGTTCGAGGGCGACGACGACACGGAGACCTTCCTGCTCGGCTCCCGCGAGGAGGGCTCGTCGGGGACCATCGAGGTCTACTCGCCGAACTCCCCGCTGGGCTCCGCGCTGATGGGCTCGAAGGTCGGCGACACCGTGAGCTACGACCTGCCCGACGGCGGGTCGATGGAGGTCACGCTGGTGTCGGCGGAGCCGTACTCCCCCTGACCGGCTCCGGCCGACGAGTCACACCGCCCCCTCCGCGACGGCGTAGCCCGCGTCGCGGAGGGCGGCGAGCATGGCCTCGCGGTGGTCGTTGCCGCGCGCCTCGAGCGTGAGGGCCACCTCCACCGCCCCGATCCCGAGCGGGCCGAGGTCGCCCGACGCGCCGATCCGGCGGTGCTCGACGTCCACGACGTTGCCGCCGAGCCGCCCCAGGTGCGCGAGCAGGTCGGCGAGGTAGCCCGGCCGGTCGGGCATGCGCACCCGCAGCCCCGCGTAGCGCCCGGCGGCGCTCATGCCCCGGCGCACGATCTCGGCGAGCATCAGCGGGTCGACGTTGCCGCCCGAGACCACCCCGACGAGCGGCGTCTCCCACCGGCCCGGGTACTCGGCGATCGCCGCGGCGGCGGCCGCCCCCGCAGGCTCGACGAGCAGCTTGCCGCGCTCCAGGCACTGCAGCACGGCCCGGCTCAGGGCCTCCTCGCTGACCGTGACGACCTCGTCGACCTGCGCGCTGACCTGCGCGAAGGTGAGCTCGGCGGGCCGCGGCACCGCGATCCCGTCGGCGATCGTCGCCCCGGCCACCGCCACCGGGTGCCCCGCGGCCAGCGACACCGGCCAGGCGGCCAGGCCCTCCGCCTGCGCCCCCACCACGTGGACGCCGGTGCCCTCCAGCGCCGCCGCGATCCCGGCGACCAGCCCGCCGCCGCCGGTGCAGACGACGACCGTCCGCACGTCGGGCACCTGCTCGAGGATCTCCAGGCCCACGGTGCCCTGGCCCGCGATGATGTCGGGGTGGTCGAAGGGGTGGATGAGCACCGCCCCCGTGCGGTCGGCGAACGCCTGCGCCTCGGTCAGCGTGGCGTCGAAGGTGTCGACGAGCTCGACGTGGGCGCCGTAGCCCCGGGTCGCCGCCAGCTTGGGCAGGGGCGCCCCGGCGGGCATGAACACGGTCGCCCGGGCCCCGAGCAGCCCGGCGGCGAGCGCGACGCCCTGCGCGTGGTTGCCGGCGCTGGCCGCGACGACCCCCCGGGCCCGCTCGTCGTCGGTGAGGCGCTGGATGCGCCGGTAGGCACCCCGGATCTTGAAGCTGCCGGTGCGCTGGAGGTTCTCGCACTTGAGGTGCACCGGTCCCCCCGCCGGCTCCGCGAGCACCCGGGACGGCTCCACCGGGGTCCGGCGCACCACCCCGTGCTGCTCGCCGCGGGCGGCCTCGACGTCGGCGCGGGTCACGAGGGTGCTCACGTCCCCGATCGTCCCGCAGGAACGCGCAGCGCAGCGGAGCCGGACCGTCGATACGCCCGCCCGCGGCCGAGTTCCCGGCACGGAGGTGACGTCGGCGACCGGTTCGGGTCCTCGGCGGGCGGGCAACCGATCGTCGACCGGGGACGTCCCACGGTCCGGTCGCCGCGCCGTCGCGGACGCCGGGCGGACCGACCGAACCGATCGCGGCCCGGCCACGGACGTGGTCGGTAGCCTGTGGGAAGAGCGTGAGCCCGACGCTCCGGGGGGAGAACCTGATGCAGACCAGCCGCCGCCTCGCGCGTCTCGGGTTCGTCGCCCCGCTCGTCGTGGCCGCCGCTCTCACCGGTGCCGCCGTGTTCACGGTCTCCGAGGCCGGCTGCGACGATCCCGGCCGCCTCGTGCCCACGCAGCACGGCCCCGTCCTCGTCGGGGGCTGCAGCCTGCCCGGCCTCGTGACGCCGGGCCACACCGCGCCGCACGGCACCGCCGACGACGAGGCCGCCGCCCGACGGGGGTAGGAGTCCCGCCGGGCTTCGCGTCCTACAGCGTCGCGAGGGCCTGGAGCAGGTCCTCGACGAGGTCGTCGCCGTCCTCGATGCCCACGGAGAGCCGGACGAGGTCGGCCGAGACCTCCAGCGGCGAGCCGACGGTCGACGCGTGCGTCATCGCCCCCGGGTGCTCGATGAGGGACTCCACGCCGCCGAGCGACTCCGCGAGGATGAACACCTTCGTCGCGGCGCACAGGGCGCGCGCGGCCTCCTCGCCCCCGGCGAGGCGCACCGACACCATCCCGCCGAAGCGGCGCATCTGCTTCGCGGCGACCTCGTGGTTCGCGTGGGCGGGGAGCCCGGGGTAGAGCACGGAGCTCACCGCGCTGTGCGACTCCAGCGCCTCGACGACCCGCTCGGCGTTGTCGCAGTGGCGCTCCATGCGCACCGCGAGGGTCTTGATCCCGCGGCTCGTCAGGAAGCAGTCGAACGGCGAGGGCACGGCGCCCATGCCGTTCTGCAGGCGGGCGAGGTCGGCGGCGAGCTCCTCGTCCGAGGTGACCACGGCGCCCCCGACCACGTCGGAGTGCCCGCCGAGGTACTTCGTCGTCGAGTGGACGACGACGGAGGCACCCAGCGACAGCGGCTGCTGCAGGTAGGGCGACGCGAAGGTGTTGTCGACCGCGAGGCGCACGCCGGCCTCGTCGGCGATCGACGCGAGCGCCGACACGTCGGCGATGGAGAGCAGCGGGTTGGTCGGCGTCTCGCACCACAGGAGCTTCGTCTCGGGCAGGATCGCGGCCCGGACGGCGTCGAGGTCGGAGAGGTCGACGGCGCTGAAGCGCACGCCCCAGTCGGCCAGCACCGTCGAGACCAGCCGGAACGTGCCGCCGTAGGCGTCGATGGGGATGACGACGTGGTCGTCCGGGCGCAGCAGCGCGCGGAACAGCGTGTCCTCGGCGGCCATGCCCGAGGCGAACGCCCGGCAGAAGCGCGCGCCCTCGAGCGCGGCCAGCTGGGCCTCGAGCGCGGTGCGCGTGGGGTTGCCGGTGCGGGCGTACTCGTAGCCCGATCGCAGGTTGCCGACCCCGTCCTGCGCGAACGTCGAGGTCGCGTGGACGGGGACGACGACCGACCCCGTGAGGGGGTCGGGCTCCTGCCCGGAGTGGATGGCGCGGGTGGCGAAACCAGTCACGATTCTGAAGTCTCCTCTATACCGATGGTCGAGCTCCGCTCCGCTGCGTCTCCTACCGTCCGGCGAGGAACGCGAGCACGTCGGCCCGGCTGACGATGCCGGCGGGGCGTCCGTCGGAGATGACGAGCAGGCCGTCGCCGCCCTGCAGCTTCTCCATCGCCTCGGACAGCGGTTCGGTGATGCCGACCGAGGGCAGCGCGGGCGCCACGTGGTCGGCGACCTTGTCGGTGAGCTGGGCCTTGCCGGTGAACAGCCGGTCGAGCAGGTCGCGCTCGGTCACGGCGCCGCGCACCTCGGCCATCATCACCGGCGGCTCGGCCTTGACGATCGGCATCTGCGAGACGCCGAACTCCCG
Source organism: Actinomycetospora atypica (assembly GCF_042653685.1). Classification (NCBI taxonomy): domain Bacteria; kingdom Bacillati; phylum Actinomycetota; class Actinomycetes; order Pseudonocardiales; family Pseudonocardiaceae; genus Actinomycetospora; species Actinomycetospora atypica. Next base: position 182,902 of record NZ_JBHSIV010000006.1, read on the forward strand.
CATGATCCCGACGATGTCGGAGACCGTCTCGTTGGGGTGGCCGTGCACGAGGTCGGGGATCGACCCGTCCTTGCCGCGCAGGACGTCGCCGACGGTGTACTCGGAGGTGTCGGCCTGCAGGAACCCGTAGGACTGCATCCACTGGTCGTTGAAGACCGTCGAGAGGTACCCGCGGCCACCGTCGGGCAGCAGGACGACCACGACGTCGTCGGGACCGAGCTCCGCCGCGATCCTCGCGGCCGCGACCGTCGCCATCCCGCACGACCCCCCGACGAGCAGGGCCTCCTCCCGGCCCAGGCGGCGGGTCATGTGGAAGGAGTCGCCGTCGGAGACCGCGACGATGCGGTCGGCGATCTCGCGGTCGTAGGTGGTGGGCCAGAAGTCCTCGCCGACGCCCTCGACGAGGTAGGGGCGCCCGTCGCCGCCGGAGTAGACCGAGCCGAGGGGGTCGGCGCCGATGATCTGCACCCGCCCGTCGGAGACCTCCTTGAGGTACTTCCCGGTGCCCGAGATGGTGCCGCCGGTGCCGACGCCCGCGACGAAGTGCGTGATCCGCCCCTCGGTCTGCTCCCAGATCTCCGGGCCGGTGGACGCCACGTGCGACGCCGGGTTGGCCGGGTTCGCGTACTGGTTGGGCTTCCAGCCGCCCTCGGTCTCGCGGGCCAGCCGGTCGGACACCATGTAGTACGACTCGGGGTCGTCCGGCTCCACGGCCGCGGGACACACGACGACCTCGGCCCCGTAGGCCCGCAGCGCGTCGCGCTTGGCGGGCGAGACCTTGTCGGTGCACACGAAGATGCAGTGGTACCCGCGCTGCTGGGCGACGATGGCGAGCCCGATCCCGGTGTTGCCCGAGGTCGGCTCGACGATGGTCCCGCCCGGCTTCAGCTCGCCCGAGGCCTCGGCGGCGTCGATCATCCGCTCGGCGATGCGGTCCTTCACGCTGCCGCCGGGGTTGAAGTACTCCACCTTGGCGAGGACGAGGGGCGCGTCCGGCCCCGTCGGCACGACCTTGTTGAGCTTCACCAGGGGGGTGTGGCCGACGAGGTCGGCGACATGTTCGGCGTACTGCATGCGTCCATCCTGCCCGGAGCGGTCGGCCAGGACGCGGCTGTCGTGCGAATCACCGCCGACCGGGACCCCACCACCCGCCTATCGTGCCCTCATGGCCACTCCCGACGCCGTGATCGTGTCCGCCGTCCGCTCCCCCATCGGCCGCGCCCGCAAGGGGACGCTCGCCGGGATGCGTCCCGACGACCTCGCCACCCAGATGGTCCGCGCCGCCCTCGACGCCGTGCCGTCGCTGCCGCCCGCCGAGGTCGAGGACCTCATGCTCGGCTGCGGCCTGCCCGGCGGCGAGCAGGGCTACAACATGGGCCGCATCGTCGCGGTCCAGCTCGGCCTCGACACCGTGCCCGGCACGACGATCACCCGCTACTGCTCGTCGTCGCTGCAGACGGTGCGGATGGCCGCCCACGCGATCCGCGCCGGCGAGGGTGACGTGTTCGTCGCCGCCGGGGTCGAGACCGTGTCGCGGTTCGACAAGGGCAGCTCCGACGGGCTGCCGGGCACCCAGAACCCGCTGTTCGACGAGGCCCAGGCCCGCACCGCCGAGGTCGCGGCGGCCGGCGCCGACGAGTGGCACGACCCGCGCGCCGACGGCCTGCTCCCCGACGCCTACATCTCCATGGGCCAGACCGCCGAGAACGTGGCGCTCGCCGAGGGCGTCTCCCGCGAGGCCATGGACCGGTTCGCGGTCCGCTCGCAGAACCTCGCCGAGCAGTCGCAGCGCGACGGCTTCTGGGCCCGCGAGATCACTCCGGTGACGCTCCCCGACGGCTCGGTGATGTCCGCCGACGACTCCCCGCGCGCCGGCACCACCTACGAGGCGATCGCCGACCTCAAGCCGGTGTTCCGGCCCGACGGGCGCATCACGGCCGGCAACGCCTGCCCGCTCAACGACGGCGCGGCGGCCCTCGTCGTGATGTCCTCCACGCGGGCGGCCGACCTCGGGATCACGCCGCTCGCCCGGATCGTCTCCACGGGGGTCACCGGGCTCTCGCCCGAGATCATGGGGCTCGGCCCGATCGGGGCGTCGGAGCAGGCGCTGCGCCGCGCCGGGCTGGGCATCGACGACGTCGACCTCGTCGAGATCAACGAGGCGTTCGCGGCGCAGGTGATCCCGTCGGCGCACGGGATCGGGATGTCGGACTCGGCGATGGAGGCCAAGCTCAACGTGCACGGCGGGTCGATCGCCGTCGGCCACCCGTTCGGCATGACCGGCGCGCGCATCGCGACGACGCTGCTCAACGGGCTGCGGGCCACCGACGGCACCATCGGGCTCGAGACGATGTGCGTCGGCGGCGGGCAGGGCATGGCGATGGTGCTCGAGCGCCTCTCCTGACCCCGGACTGCCCCCGGACAGCACGAGGGGCCGCCCCGGATCGCTCCGGGACGGCCCCTCGTCGTGCAGCTCGGACCTAGTCGCCGCGGAAGTAGCTCAGCAGGCGCAGGATCTCGATGTAGAGCCAGACCAGCGTCGTCATGAACCCGAAGGCCAGGTACCAGGCGAACTTCGCCGGGACGCCCGCCTTGACGGCCTGGTCGGCCTGGTCGAAGTCGAGCAGCAGCATGAACGCGCCGATCGCGATGCAGGCCAGCGAGAAGATGATCGCCAGCGGGCTGCCGTCGCGCAGGCCGATGCCGCCGGTGGTGAAGAAGCCGACGACGAGGTTGACCAGCATCAGGATGACGACGCCGATGGCGGCGCCGATGACCATCTTGGTGAGGCGCGGCGTGACCCGGATGGCCCCGGTCTTGTAGACCACGAGCATGCCGATGAAGACGCCGACCACGCCGACGATGGCCTGGAAGCCGATGCCCGCGTAGCTGGAGCTCGACGACTCGAGCAGCCCGGTGATGGCACCGAGCGCCATGCCCTGCGCCACCGAGTAGGTGAGCACGAGCGCCGGGTTGGAGCTCTGCTTGAAGATGATGATCAGCGAGACCACGAGGCCGACGATGAAGCCGGGGATCCCGAGCCAGTACATGCCGCTGATCGCGGTGAGCACGCCGGCGCCGATGGTGACGACGGCGTTGAGCGCGGTCTTCTGGACGACGTCGTCGACGGTGAGCGGCCGGTCGGAAGCACCCGCGACCGGGCCCTGACCGGGGCCGGCGCCGAAGCCGCCACCCAGGCCGGCCGGTGCGTCGCCGAACCGCGCGTACCCACCGGGTGACGTCGGCAGGTTGCGGAACGCCGGGTTGCTGCTGGTGCGCACTCGTCCTCCTCCACGTGCGGGAGGCGGCCGCCCTGCCGTGGGCCCGACCGCAGGTGGTTCCCCTGCGGCGGTCGACCGCTCTCCATCTGGTCCAACGCGCGACCCCGGCTCCCGGTTCCCGGGCGGGTAAAAGAATTTTTGCCGAGGACCGGACGATCCGGGCACCGGGTCGCTGCACTGCGTGACCTACTCAAGCGTACGGGCGAATCGGTGTCCCTCGTCGGGCCCGTCGGTGCATGGAACCCCGGGGGCCGGGTCACTCTGCCCCTGTCCGGAGTGCGTCCCCGATCGGTACGGGAGGTTCGTCGTGGCAGGACTCGGCGACATGGTGAACAAGGCCAAGGAGTGGGCGGGGCAGAACCCCGAGAAGGCCGACGGATTCGTCGAGAAGGGCGAGGCCGCGGTCAACAGCCGGTTCGCCGGCCACGAGTCGCAGGTGGACCAGTTCGGCAACAAGGCCAAGGACTACCTGCACGGGCCCCAGGGCGAGCAGGCCCCGCCGCCGCCCGGTGAGGCCCCGCCCCCGCCGCCCGCCGGCGAGCAGGCCCCGCCGCCCCCGCCGCAGCAGTGATCCACGGCCGGCGCCCCACCCGGGGCGTCGGCCGTTCTGCTGTCTAGCCCAGGCGGATCGCGAGCAGCACCGCGTCGTCGCGCAGCCCGTCCGCCCCGAGCACCTCGAGGATGCGGTCGCAGATGGCGCCCACGTCCTCGACGTCGGTCTGCTCGGCCAGCGTGCGGACGAGCAGGTCGGTGCGCTCGTCGGGGTCCATGTTCGGGCCCTCGATCAGGCCGTCGGTGTGCAGCACCAGCAGGTCTCCCGGCAGGCAGTGCACCTCCGTGCAGTCGCGCTCCACCTCGCGGGTGGCCCCGATCAGCGGCGACAGGTTGCCGGTGAGCAGCTCGACCGTGCCGTCGCCGCGGCGCAGCAGGGGCGGCGGGTGCCCCGCGTTGCAGTAGCCGAGCAGCCAGCCGTTGCGGTCGTCGTCGCGCACCAGGCGCCCGAAGATCGCGGTGGCCATCGCGGCCATCCCGAGCCCCTGGACGAGGTCGTTGCAGCGGTCGATCACGGTGTCGGGGCCGAGGCCCTCCCAGGCGTAGGAGCGCAGCACCCCGCGCAGCTCCCCCATCGCCGCCGCCGCCCGCAGGTCGTGGCCGACGACGTCGCCGACCGCGACCCCGACGGCGCCGTCGGGCAGGGGCAGCAGGTCGTACCAGTCGCCGCCGACCTGGGCCCCGTCGGTCGCCGCGAGGTAGCGCGAGGCGACGGTCAGCCCGGGTACGTCGGGGACGGCGGGCAGGAGGCTGCGCTGCAGCGTCTCCGCCGCCCCGTGCTCGCGGGCGTAGAGCCGGGCGTTGTCCACGGCCAGGCCGGCGCGGGCCGCGAGGTCGCTCGCCAGGTACAGGTCGCGCTGGGAGTAGCGCCGGCCGTAGGGCAGTTCGGTGCCCAGGGTGAGCGCACCGAGCACCTGCCCGCGGGCGCGCAGCGGCACGACGATGGCCGAGCGCGGCCGGAGCTGCTCGTAGCGGGCGAGCAGGTCGGAGTCGCCGCGCAGACCCTCCGGGCGCACCGGCAGCTCGGGCAGCAGCGAGGGGTTCCCGCCGCCGAGCACGCGGTCGACGGGGTCGCCGTCCTCGGTGGGCGTGATCCAGCGGCCGAGGGCGGCGACGGTGTCGGTCTTGGAGTCGTCGCGGTGGTTCACGGCCACCCGGGTCGACGACGCCGGGTCGCCGACCTCGTCGAGGAGGTCGACGCAGCAGTAGTCGGCGAGGGCCGGCACGACGATGCGGGCGAGGGCCCGCGCGGCGCCGCCCGAGTCGAGCGACGCCGTCATCGCGGCCGTGGAGTCGGTGAGCAGCCGCAGCTGCTCGCGGGTCTCCTCGGCGGCGGCGAGCGCGGCCCGGCGCTCGTTCTCCACCATGACCCGCTCGGTGACGTCGGCCTGGACCCCGACGAAGTTGACGACGCGGCCGCCGCCGTCGAACACCGGGGAGATCGACACCTGGTTCCAGAAGGCGGTGCCGTCGCGGCGGTAGTTGAGCAGCACCTCGGTGATCGGGCGCTCGTCGGCCAGCGCGCTGCGGATGCGCGAGATCGACGTCGGGTCGGTGTTCGGGCCCTGCAGGAAGCGGCAGTTGCGGCCGAGGACCTCGTCGAGGTCGTACCCCGTGAGGCGGGTGAAGGCCGGGTTGACCCACACCAGCGGGTTCTGGCCGCGCGCCGGGTCGGAGATCGTGAACGAGAGCTCGGTGGCGACGACCGCGCGGTCGCGCATCATCTCGAGGTGGCGCTGGGCGCCGGCCCCGGAGAGCTGCAGGAACACGACGAGGGCGAGCCGGTCGGGCGCGGGGTGGTCGTCGTCGACGAGGTCGCCGCCGATGACGTCGGTGGCCTCGGAGAGCGGGAACCCGGTGACCCAGAGCAGGCGGCCCTCGGCCTCCTCGCGCTCCTCGAGCGTGGCCTCCGACCCCTTGCGGGCGGCGTCGGACACGGCCACCGGCTCGCCGGAGACGGGCATGCCCTGGGCGACGCGCGAGAGCGGCGACGCCGTGTCGCGCATCGGCCGCCCGGAGAGGTCGGTGAGGCCCGCGGCCTCGCTCCACGCGTCGACGTCGAGCGGGAGCGTCGCCCGGCCCCCGGTGAGCTCCTGGGCCGAGCCGTTCGCGTAGGTCACGGTGCCGGCGTCGAGGTCGATCAGCGCCACCGCGGCGGGCGCGGTGTGCAGGACCTGAGGGAGGTCGGACCCGGCCGACTGCACCGTGACCGTGTCGCGGACCCGCGCGGCCTCCTCGGCCATCGGGGCGTCGTCGTAGCCCGTCTCCGCCCCTGCCCCCACCGCATCCACTCCTTCGATCCCGTGCGCGGTCGGGACCGTCCCGTGTCGCGTCGGCTGCCCGTGGTCGACGGCAGCCGGGCCGGTGGCGTGCACCGCACTGTCGCCGTTCGCCCTCCCGGTCATCGGGAGCAGCCTAGTCAATCCCCGCCCCTCCGGCCCGACATCCCTCGGATCGTGGGGCGCCCCTCAGACGAGGAAGACCTCGCGCGGACCGGGCGCCCAGCCCTCCGGGAGGTCGTCGTCGTGGCCCTCCGGCGTCGTGCGGCCGAGCGCGGCGGCGAAGGCCGCGCTCGCGGCGTGCTTGCGCGCGATCACGGTGTCGGTGAGCAGGACCTGGCGGGCGCGCCGCCAGGGCACCTCCGACGAGTCGGGGCCCGCCCAGGTCCACGCCCGGTCGAGCCAGCGCACCAGGCGGACGCGGTAGGCGGCCGTGACCACCTCGGCGGCCCGGCCGGCGGCCTCGTGGTCGTCGTCGCCGTCGCCCGACCAGGGCGCGAGGACGCAGAGGCCCTCGGGGTCGTCGGCGAACCCGACGATCTCGCTGATGGCCGCGACGACGTCCGCCTCGGCCTGCGCGACCCCGCCGTCGGGCAGCCCGAGCCGGTGTCGCCGCACGACCGAGAGCCCGAGCGCCCGGTAGGCCGCCTCGGCCGCGGCTTCGTCGGGATCGTCGGACGGGGCGTCGTCGCCGGCGTCGCCCGCCGCGTCGTCGGGCTCGGGGAGGTCGTCGAGGGCGCCGGCCATGAGGTCGGCGAGGGTGAACCCGCGCCCGGCCGGGTCGTCCCCGTCGTACGACGGGACGGGGCAGGAGCGGGTCGGCCGCTCGGTGAGGCTCAGGACGTCGACCTCGGCGTGCCGCGACCCGAGGCGGCGCAGCAGGCCGCCCGCCGCGCGGATCTCGTCGCGCGGATGGGGTGCCACCACGACGATCCGGCGGCACGACCGCAGGGTGAGGGGACGCAGGGACTCGAGCTCCTGCCACGGCGGACGGACCGCCGCGGATCCGGCCGCGTCCGGCCGGTGCTCGGCACCGACCGCGCCGTCGAAGTCAGCCACCTCGCTCACCTCCCCGTCGAGATTCTGGACCACGGACCTCGCCCGTTCGGAGCAGCAACGAGGCGACAACGCCGAACGGTTCGGGTCACGACGCGAACGGTCACGGACTGCCACCTGCATCGTTTCCGTCCGCACCAGCGTCGCGCACCCGGATGAGGGCGGCCCGACCGCGACCCCACGGCGGAGCGACGATCCGGCGTCCGGGCGACGACGGCCCGCCCCACACGGGGCGGCCGGCAGGTGAACGACGGACGACGTGCCCCCGGTGGGACTCGAACCCACACTGCGGCGATTTTAAGTCGCCTGCCTCTGCCGATTGGGCTACAGGGGCTGCCCGGGGCGACGCTACCGGGGCTCCTCGCGCGCGGGGAGCCCCGCCGCCCGCGCGGCCGCGGCCAGGACCTCCTCGAGCATCGCGGGGGTCAGCCGGCCGGTGAAGGTGTTCTGCTGGCTGACGTGGTAGCAGCCGAACAGCTGCAGCGGCGCCCGCCGGGCGCGCGGCGCGAGCGCCACGTGGGCCCCGTGCCCGAAGGCCGGCCGGGGCCGCGGGACCACCCAGGAGTCGTCGAGGACCGGGAGCAGCGCCTGCCACCCGAACCCGCCGAGCACGACGACCGCCCGGGCCGCCCCGAGCAGCCCGAGCTCGCGCTCGAGGAAGGGCCGGCAGGTGTCCCGCTCGGCCGGGGTCGGCTTGTTCTCCGGCGGCGCGCACCGCACCGGCGAGACGATGCGGGTGCCGAGGAGCTCCAGCCCATCACCGGCGTGGGTGGCGGTGGGCTGCGAGGCCAGCCCCACGGCGTGCAGGGCGGCGTAGAGGACGTCCCCGCTGCGGTCGCCGGTGAACATCCGGCCGGTCCGGTTGGCGCCGTGCGCGGCGGGCGCGAGCCCGACGATCACCAGCGACGCGTCCGCGGGGCCGAACCCGGGCACGGGCCGGCCCCAGTAGGTCTGGTCGCGGAACGCGGCCCGCTTCTCGCGCGCCACCTGCTCGCGCCAGGCCACCAGGCGGGGGCAGGCGCGGCAGGCGGTGATCTCGGCGTCGAGTTCCCCGAGAGCGGTCACGCCTCCGGGTCCGGCTCCTCGTCCGGGGCGGGCTCCGGGTCGGCCTGCGGCGGGCGGGCGGCCTCCCGGGCGATGCCGTCGAGGATGTCGTGCTCGCTGATCACCAGCTCCGTCACCCCGGCCCGTTCGGCGAGCTCGTCGGCGAGCACCCGGATCACCAGGGAGCCGGCGCCGATGACGTCGACCCGCCCGGGGTGCATCGGGCCGAGGTCGGCGCGCTCCGCGCGGGGCATGGACTCCAGCCGCCGGCAGGTCTCGCGGACCTCGTCGAGCCCGAGGCGCGCGAGGTGGATGCGGTCGGCGTCGTAGGAGCGCAGGCCCATCGCCACGGCGGCGATCGTCGTGGCGGTCCCGGCGACGGCCACCCACGTCTGCGCCTGCTCGACGTCGACGGCGTCGAAGGCCGCGGCGAGCGTGGCGCGGGTGAAGTCCTCCGCCTCGCGGATCTGGTCGGGGCCCGGGGGGTCGTCGTGCAGGATCTTCTCGGTGAGCCGCACGCAGCCCACGTTCGACGAGTAGGCCGCCGCGACGTCGGCGTGCACCGCGTCCCAGGTGCCCGTGACGAGCTCGGTCGAGCCGCCGCCGACGTCGGCGACCACGAACGGGCCCTCGTCGGGGTCGAGGTCGGCGACGGCCCCGGCGAAGGACAGCCGGGCCTCGGCGTCGCCGGTGATCACCTCGGCGTCGATCCCCAGGATGTCGCGGACCATCCCGAAGAACTCCTCGCGGTTCTCCGCGTCCCGCGTCGCGGAGGTGGCGCAGAGCCGGACCGTGCTCGTCGACGTGCGGCGCAGCATCTCGCCGTAGGCGTAGAGGGCCTCCCGGGTGCGCGCGAGCGACTCGGGCGCGAGGCGCCCGGTGGCGTCGACACCCTGGCCGAGCCGGTTGACGCGCATCTCGCGGTGCACGTCGCGCAGCCACTGCGATCCGTCCTCGCGGACGGTGACGTCGGCGACGAGGAGCCGGATCGAGTTCGTCCCGCAGTCGATGGCCGCGACGCGCGGCATGGGCGCTCCTGGGGTGGTGGGGAAGCTTCGCCCACGCACGCTACTAGTCGGCCGGGGACGGGCTACCGAGCGGCGGACGGCGGGTGCCGCCGCCCGGTAGCCGGTCCTCGCGTCCGTGGAATCCGGCGGAGGACCCCACGGTCGCCGGTGGGCCGTCCGCACCACCGGGGAACCGAGGTCGTCGGGAATCCTCCCGGCGACGGGTCAATGGTGACCTGCGCGTTGCCCGCAGGGCAATCCGGAACCGGTACCGACACCAACCCGTGGTGCGGGATCACCCCACCCGGGAGCCCTCGCCACGCTGGGTGTCCGTCAGGGTGTCCGAGAAGTTCGTCCCCCCACGCACGGAACGGGGATCTTCAGGGCGTCACGCACGGTCCGGCGTGCCACCACTCGGGCAGCTGTGCCAGGGCCTCGTCGCCCACGGGGTTGATCCCGGGCCCGTGGGCGAGGGTGTGGGCGACGTGCACGTGCAGACACTTCACCCGGTCGGGCATCCCCCCGGCGCTCACGTCGGTCCCGAGCGGGTCGATCGCGTCGCGCTCGGCCAGGTAGGCGCGGTGGGCCTCGGCGTACCGCGCGGCGAACTCCGGGTCGGTCGCGAGCCGGTCGGTCTGCTCGCGCATCAGCCCGTCGGCCTCGAGCGTGCCGATGCGCGACGTCAGGCGCGGGCAGGTCGCGTAGTAGAGCGTGGGGAACGGCGTGCCGTCCTCGAGGCGCGGGGCGGTCTGCACCGTCGAGGGCAGCCCGCACGGGCAGCGGTGCGCGACGGCCCGCAGCCCGCGCGGGTTCCGCCCGATCTGGGCGGCCACCGCCTCGCGGTCGCCCTCGCGCAGCGGTTCCGGGGGGTGGGGCGTCTCCGTCGTCACGGCGCCGTGCCCAGGGTGCCGCGGGCCACGCGGGTGTACCAGGGCAGCTCGGCCGCCGACGGCGCGAGGTCGGGGTCGACCTCGGGGACGGCCGTGGCGTCGCCGGGCAGCTCGACCCGGTAGGGCGTCTCGCCGGGCCGGGCGTACCCGAGGCGGGCGCGGGCGAGCGCCTCGACGTGGGCGGGGTCGTCCATCGCGGCCCGCTCGGTCCGCAGCTGGGCCGCCTCGGAATCGAGCCGCTGCTGCTGCGTGGCGACCGCGGCGAGCTCGTGGCGCTGGGAGACGTAGTTGCGCAGGGGCACGGCCACGGTCAGGGCCAGCGCACAGACGACGACGGCGAGCAGCGCCGCCCGCCGGGCCGTCGAGAGCCCGAGGGCGCCGCGGGTGGCCTGGACCGCCCGGGCCGCCGCCTGGGCCGCGGCCGGGGTGGTGCCGGCGCGCCGGCCCGAGAGCGGGTGGCGGCGCAGGACGACCCGCTGCGGGTCGCGCCGCGGGCCCTGCCGGGCGCGGACCCGGCTGCGCCCCGTCGTCCTCGAGCCGGACGCGCTCGCCCCGGCCTTCTGGGCCCCGGCCTTGGCGCCCGCGACCTTCGACCCGGCGGCCGGGGGGCCGGCCGCCGGGTCGCCGGGCTCCGAGCTGGTTCTGGGCACCGCCCGGCTCAGCTCTCCGGGTCGAAGCGCGGGAACGCGAGGTCGCCGGCGTAGCGCGCGGCGTCCCCGAGGGCCTCCTCGATGCGCAGGAGCTGGTTGTACTTCGCCACGCGCTCGGACCGGGCCGGCGCGCCCGTCTTGATCTGGCCGCAGTTCGTCGCGACGGCGAGGTCGGCGATCGTCGTGTCCTCGGTCTCGCCGGAGCGGTGGCTCATCATCGAGCGGTAGCCGTACTGGCCGGCGAGGCTCATCGCGTCGAGGGTCTCCGAGAGCGTGCCGATCTGGTTGACCTTCACCAGCAGCGCGTTCGCGGCCCGGCGCTCGATGCCCTCCTCGAGGCGCTCGATGTTCGTGACGAAGAGGTCGTCGCCGACGATCTGCACGCGGTCGCCCACGTCGGCGGTCATCCGCGTCCAGCCCTCCCAGTCGTTCTCCCCGAGCGGGTCCTCGATGGAGACCAGCGGGTAGGCGTCGAGCAGCTCCGAGTAGTAGGAGCTCATCTGCGCGGACGACCGCTTCTGCCCCTCGAAGGTGTAGGTGCCGTCGGAGAAGAACTCGCTCGCGGCCACGTCGAGGGCGAGGACCACGTCGCGCCCGAGGGTGAGCCCGGCCTGCCCGACCGCGGTCGAGATGAGGTCGAGCGCCTCCCGGTTGTTCGGCAGCGCCGGCGCGAACCCGCCCTCGTCGCCGAGGCCCGTGGAGAGGCCCTTCTGCTTGAGCACCGACTTCAGCGCCTGGTACACCTCGGCGCCCCAGCGCAGGGCCTCGCGGAAGGTGTCGGCGCCGATCGGCGCGATCATGAACTCCTGGATGTCGACCCCGGAGTCGGCGTGCGCGCCGCCGTTGAGGATGTTCATCATCGGCACCGGCAGCACGTGCGCGTTCGGCCCGCCGATGTAGCGGAACAGGTCGAGCTCGGCCGACTCGGCCGCCGCGCGCGCCACGGCGAGGCTCACGCCCAGCAGCGCGTTGGCGCCGAGGCGGGACTTGTCGGGGGTGCCGTCGAGGTCGATCAGCTTCTGGTCGACCACCCGCTGCTCGGTGGCGTCCATCCCGACGATGCCGGGGCCGATCTCGTCGAGCACGCCGCCGACCGCGCGCTCCACGCCCTTGCCGAGGTACCGGCCCTTGTCGCCGTCCCGGAGCTCCACGGCCTCGTGCTCACCGGTGCTCGCCCCGCTGGGGACGGCGGCGCGCGTGAGGGTGCCGTCGTCGAGCGCCACCTCCACCTCGACCGTCGGGGTGCCTCGTGAATCGAGGATCTCCCGAGCGCCGACCTGCTCGATGACCGCCACGGGCTCCGCCTCCTGGGTTGTGCACGTTGGACGGGCGCCGATGCTAACCGCATCGCCAGCGTGATCGGGCCGCGCCACGCAGCGTCACGGTCCCGGGTGGGGACTGCCACCCGAGTGGCTGGTCTCGCGTCGCGGGCGACTCCGTCCTACCGTGCGGGAATGTCGTCGCCGCGATCAGCCTCCGAGCACCGGCCCGACGATTCCGGGGTCGGCGCCTTCCGGCGCGCCGAGCAGCTGCTCGAGAAACGCCGGCCGCTCGACGCGCTCAAGGCCCTCGGCCCGCTGGTGGAGACCGAGAGCGAGGCCGCCTCGGTGCAGCTCCTGGCGGCCCGCGCGTACCTCGCGTCGGCCCAGCTGCGGCGGGCCGAGGCGGGATTCCTGCGGGTCCTCGAGCTCGACCCGGCCGACCACTACGCGCGCTTCGCGCTCGGGCGGTGCCTGCAGCGGCAGTCGCGGCTCTCCGAGGCGCGGACCCAGCTGCGGATGGCCGCCGCCATGGACCCGCGCCCGGAGTACCAGGAGGCCCTCGGCGAGGTGCTCGCCGCCATCGCCCTGCGCCCCGGCGCCTGAGCCCGGGCTAGGGCGTCGTGCTGTTGGCGTAGGCCTGGGCGGCGGCGTAGACGCGGCGGCCGTAGTCGTCCGAGTAGTTGTAGGAGAGCACCGCGCTGCGCCAGCCCTCGCCCGTCGCGAGGTCGCGGCCGCCCGCGCAGAGGTAGCGGCCGGCGGCGAGGGCCACGTCGAAGACGTTGTTGGGGTCGGCGCGCCCGTCGCCGTTGCCGTCCGAGCGCCACCTCGCCCAGGTCGACGGGATGAACTGGAGCGGGCCGACGGCGCGGTCGAGGGTCGGGTCGCCGTCGAGGGCGCCGCCGTCGGTGTCGGTGATCGTCCGGTTGCCGCTCGTGCCGTCGAGGGGCACGCCGATGATGCGCGGGGTCACGTCGCCGCTGGGCAGCACCTGCGCGCCGCGGTAGCGGCCGTGGTTCGACTCGATGCGGGCCAACCCCGCGATCGTCACCCAGCTCAGGTGACAGCCCGGGTCGACCTGGCGCATCGAGAGGTCCGCCATGCCGTAGGCCTGCAGCGCGACCGCCGGGATGTTCGTCTTCGGGGCCAACCCGCTCGCCCAGGCGGAGATGGTCGGCGCGCGGCCGGGCTGAGGGGCGGTCGCCGTGCCCGGCAGGAGCGCCGAGGGCGGGGCGATCGCGTTCGGCTGGCCCACGGTGTTCAGGTCGACCTGCGCGGGCGCCACCTCGAGGGCGGGGATCTCCTCGGGGCCCGCGTCGGTGCGCCCGAACTGGCTGCGCTGCTGGAGCACCACCACCGTCCCGACGACCGCGGCGACCAGCACGAGCACCAGTGCCAGCCGACCGAGGGCCGCGGTGTGCTTCTTCGGCGGCTCCTTCACGGCCGTCGACGGGGGCGGGCCGCCGACGGGCGGGCCGGCGACGGGCGGGCCGGCGGTCCCGGGCGCCGCGGCGGGGCGGGGCCTCGGGGTGGGGCGCGGGCGGGGCGTCGGGCTCGGGGACGCGACGGTCGGGGGCGCGGGCGCCGGGGACACCGGCGCCGGGGACATCGGCGCTGGGGACACCGGCGGCGCGACGGTCACCGCGGTGGTGTCGGCGGCCTCGTCCGGGCCGTGATCGACCTCGGTGTGCCGGACCGTCCGGTCCCCGCCCGCTTCCGCCCCACCGATGTCGATCGTGCTGGTCGACGCGGTGGCCGGGGCCGGCGCCTCCGCGCGGGAACCGGCGGCCTCGTCGTCGGGAAGGACGGGCGGAGCCGCCGGGGCCGACGGGACCCGCAGACCGCGCGAGCGCCGGCGCGGCCGGGCGGGCGCGGCGGCAGGGGCCTCGTCGGGAACCTCCTCGCGCCCGGGGGCGGGGAAGCGCTCGGTGCTCGTGTCGTCGGGCTCGGGACGGCGGAGCGGGCTCGTCACGTCGTCGGGCTCGCCGTCCTCGCCGGACGGGCCCGCTCCGATGTGGGAGTCGACGCTCGTGCTCATCGGGAAGCAGGTTACGGGCCGGTCACTCCGGCCCCCGCCCGGCCCGCCCCTCAGCCCTCGAGCAGCGACTGACCCCAGTAGGCGCCGTCGGCGAGTCCGGGCGGGCAGGCGAAGACCGCGGAGCCCGTGTGCTCGATGTACTCCATCAGGCGGTCGCGCCGGGCGAGCGCGCTCTGCATGGGGACGAACTGCCGCTGCGGGTCGCGCATGAAGGCGACGAAGAACAGCCCTGCGTTGAGGTGGCCGGCGCCGTCGCTGCCGTCGACGAAGTTGTAGCCGCGGCGCAGGATCTTCACCCCGCCCAGGTTGGACGCGGACGCGAGGCGGATGTGCGCGTCCTCGGCGATCGCCGGCGTCCCGTCCGGGCCCGGGGCGGCGAGGTCGACGGGCGTGAACTCGTCGGTCGCCCCGATCGGCGCGCCGCTGCCCTTGAGCCGGCCGGTGAGCGACTCCTGCTCCGTCAGCGACGTCCGGTCCCAGGTCTCGACGTGCATCCGGATCCGCCGGGCCACCAGGTAGGTGCCGCCGGCGAGCCACGCCGGACCCTCGCTCGCCGGCACCCAGACGTGCTCGTCGAGACCCGCGGCGTCCTCGGCCTTGAGGTTGTTGGTGCCGTCCTTGAAGCCGAAGAGGTTGCGGTGGGTCTGCTGCGTGGTGGAGGTCGACGACGTCCGCCCGAAGCCGAGCTGCGACCAGCGCACCGCGGTGGTCCCGAAGCCCATCCGGACGAGGTTGCGCACGGCGTGCACGGCGACCTGCGGGTCGTCGGCGCAGGCCTGGATGCAGAGGTCGCCGCCGGACAGGGCCGGGTCGATCTGGTCGCGCTGGAAGGGCGGCAGGTCGGCCAGGCCCGGCGGGCGGGGGATGCCGAGCTTGTCGAGCAGCGTGCCCCCGATCCCGAAGGTGAGGGTCAGCGACGCGGCGGGGAGCCCGAGCGCCTCGCCCGTGTCGGTGGGCGGGGCCGCCGGGTTGCGGTTGACCGCGCCGCCGGGAGCGGCCTCGGCGCCCGCCGTCATCCGCTCCGCGGCGGTCGTCCACCGCTTGAGCAGGGCGACCACCGCGGCCCGGACGATCGGCCCGGTCGCGGTGACGTCGAGCGCCACGAAGTGCAGCCGGTCCTGGGCCGGCGTCACGATCCCGGCCTGCCGCACCCCGCGGAAGGGCACGACGGCCTCGGCGGGGCCGGGCGCCTCGGACTCCGAGGACGCCGCGAGGTACCCGCCCGCCGCCCCGGCGCCGATCAGGGCCGTGCCGGCGCCGGCTGCACCGAGCAGCCGGCGCCGGGTGAAACCGCGGAAACTCATGCCGCGATGATCCCCGCGACCTGGCTGACGGGCTCGCTGACGGCGTCGACGGACTCGGTCATCTTCCGCGTGTCGTCGGGGGTGAGCTGCGTGTAGAGCTTGAACCCGTCGCCCTGGCGGTAGGTCTCGAGGAGCCGGTCGAGCTCGGCGAAGCGCGCGTCGAGGGTCTGGCCGAGCACCGGGTCGCGCTCGTCGATCACGGGGCGCAGGGCCGAGATGGCGGCCTGCGACCCGTCGACGTTGGCGCGGAAGTCCCACAGGTCGGTGTGCGAGTAGCGGTCCTCCTCGCCCGTGATCTTGCCGGTGGCGACCTCGTCGAGGAGCTCCTTGGCGCCGTTCGCGAGCTGCAGCGGCGTCAGCTGCACACCCGCCGTGCGGGCCTGCAGGTCGCGGACGTCGGCCATGAGGCGGTCGGCCATGGCGGCCGAGTCGGGCTGCAGCCCCGTGACCCAGAGGTCCTTCTCGAGGCGGTGGTAGCCGGTGAACTCGACGCCCGGGTCGCGCTCGTCGTCCTCGCGGCCGTCGATCTTCGGGTCGATGTCGCCGAAGGACTCGGCGACGGGCTCGACGCGCTCCCAGTAGGTGCGGCTCACCGGGAAGAGGGCCTGGGCGGCCGGGACGTCGCCGCGCTTGACGGCCTCGGAGAACTCCCCGGTCTTCGCGACGAGGGCCTCGATCTGCGAGTTGGTGTAGCGCTGGTAGCCGGTGACGGCGGCGGCCAGGGCGGCGTCGCCCTCGACCGCGGCGGCGGCGTTGCCGGTGACCGTGAACGGCGCGCGGAGGCCGTCGCCGACCATGCCGGGCTTGCACGCGGTCGTGTAGGTGCCGCCCTGCGGGATCTCGACCGACAGCGGGCGGGTGAGGCCCGGGCCGATGTTCTCGACCTCGCCGATGATCCGGTCGCCGGCGCCGTAGACGTAGAACTCGGTGACCTTGCTGCCCGCGTTGCGGATGCTGAAGGACACGGTGCCGGCGGGGGCCGAGGTGGCCGACAGGTCGCAGGCGGTGTCGGACGCGGTGACGGTGACCGGCCCGGGCGCGCCGGGGGCCGACGCCGTCGGGGCGGTGCTCGTGCAGCCGGCGAGGAAGCCGGCGGCGATGGTCGCGGCGAGCGCGGCGAGAACGGGACGGGCGGACACAGGTCTCCTGTCGAAGCGGGTTCGGGGGGCTGACTAGGCGGTGCTGGAGGCCGGGGCCGCGGCGTCGCGGGGCGGGGCCTCGGTGCGACGCGCGGGCTTGAGGAACAGGGTGAGGACGACGGCCACGTAGGCCACCCAGACGACCGCCTCGAACACGGTGGTCTGCGGGGAGAAGTTGAAGACGCCCTTGAGCAGCGTCCCGTACCAGGAGTCGGCGGGGATGGCGCCGCTGACGTCGAAGGCCAGCGTGTAGAGGCCGGGCAGGATCCGCGCCTCCTGCAGGTCGTGCACCCCGTAGGCGAGGATGCCGGCCGCGACGAAGATCAGCAGGACGCCGGTGACGGTGAAGAAGCGGCCCATGTTCAGGCTGAGCGCGCCCCGGTAGATCAGGTAGGCGATGAGGACCGCGAGGGCGATCCCGAGCAGGAAGCCGATGAGCGGCCCCGTCGTGGAGCCCGCCGCCTGGACCGCGGCGAAGAAGAAGATCGCCGTCTCGAGGCCCTCGCGGCCGACGGCCAAGGCGGCCATCACGACGACCGCCACCGGGCCCATCGAGACCGCGCGCTCCAGGCCGCCGCGCAGCTGCGCGGAGATCGACCGGCCGGCCTTGCGCATCCAGAAGATCATCCAGGTGACGAACCCGACGGCGACGATCGAGAGCCCGCCGCCGAAGGCCTCCTGGGCCTCGAACGTGAGCGCCTGCTCGGTGAGCGTCAGCACGAGGACGACGCCGACGCTGACCGCCACGGCGAGCGCGACGCCGGCCCACACGCGGGGCAGCTCGCGGCGTCGGTCGGTCTGGACGAGGAAGGCCACGAGGATGCTCACGACCAGGGAGGCCTCGAGGCCCTCCCGCAGCCCGATGAGCGCGTTACCCAGCATGTCCCGTCCTCATTCCTCGAAGGTGAGGTGAGGCTAGCCTTCGCCTCCCGCCGGTGGAAGCGTCGGGCCCCGGGATCACGCCCCGGAGTCGCTCCGTCGCGCTGCGTCGCGCCAGAACTGCTCGCCCCGGGACGAATCGCCCGAAACGGACGCCCCGGCCGTCTCGAGGGCCCGCAGGCGGGCGGCGAGGAGGGTGGCCGCGGAGCGCAGCTCCCCCTCCGGGTCGGCGCCCTTCGGCGCCGCCACCACCGCCGCGGGCAGGGCCGGCAGGTCGGCCGCCAGGTCTCCCAGCACGTCGTCGGGGACCCCCGCGCGCCGCGCGCGGCTGACGTACTTCGCGAGCAGCGCCGCCCCGGGCTGCGCGAGCGCGACCCCGTCGAGGATCGAGGCCCGCTGCTTCTCCGCGGCCTTGAGCTCCTCCCACCGCCGGTCCTGGTCCGAGGCGGTCGCGACGGCCTCGCCGCCCGCGAAGACGTGGGGGTGGCGCCCGACGAGCTTCGCGACCAGCTCCCCCGCGACGTCGTCCACGTCGAAGCCCTCGGACTCGGCCGCGACCCGCGCGTGGAAGAGCACCTGCAGCAGGACGTCGCCGAGCTCCTCCCGCGTGGCGTCGACGTCGCCGTCGGCGAGGGCGTCGTAGAGCTCGTAGGTCTCCTCGACGAGGAAGCGCAGCAGACTCTCGTGGGTCTGCTCGGCGTCCCACGGGCAGCCGCCCGGGGAGCGGAGCCGGTCCATCACCGCGACCGCCGCGAGCAGCTCCGTGCCCGACGGGGCCTGCAGGTCGCGGCCGGGGACGAGCACGACCGCACCGGGGGGCGGCTCGTCGGGACCCGCGGGCCGGGCGCCGAGCTCGTCGGCGAACCGGCGGGCCACCGGGTCGGGCAGCGCCGGGTCGAGCAGCACCACCGGCGCCGCCGCCACGACCCGCACCGCGCCCGCGGGCAGGACCGCCCCGAGCCGGGGGTCGACGACCACCGGGATCGGAGCGCTCACGGGGCGGGGGCCGGGGCGGGCCCGGGAGCGGGGGCCGGGGCGGGGGTCGCGGCCGGGGCGAAGGTCACCGTGGGCGCCAGCGGCGTCACGGTCCCGGCCGTCGCCGGCGGGGCGACCACGCTGACCTGGGTCGGGTCCCAGGTGCCGTAGCGGGGGTTGACCTGCACGGCCAGCTCGGTGGCGAGCGGCTGGACGGCGCGCAGCCCGAACTGGGTCAGCGTGCGGGCGTCGACGAGCGCGGCCGGCACGGTGTTCCCGCCGGGCGGCGGCGCGGTCAGCGAGCGGTCGCGCACGCGGACGACGGTCCAGGGCTCGGTGCTCGGGTCGGGCTTCGGGGCGCCGGGGGTGGCCTCGGGCTGCGGCGCGGAGATGCTCACGGTGCGCCCCGGGAGGCCGAACAGCAGCGACGAGGCCGTCCGCACCTGCTCACCGGGCTGCACCGCGCCCGGCCGCAGGGTGGTGGCGAGGAGCCGCGCGTCCTCCGGCAGCGCCGCGAGCGGCCCGACCCCGGGGTCGGCGGCGAGCTGCGCGGCCGCGCGCTGGGCGGCCGCCTTGTCGGGGTACGTCCCGACGTCCACGGTGGCCTGGAGCCGGTCGAATTGCCGGCGGCCGATCTCGGCGACCACGAGCTGGTCGGCGAAGCGCTCGCGCAGGGTCGCGAGGTCGTACCCCGAGCCCGCGGCGGCCTGCTCCCCGCCGGCGGCCTGCAGGCGCTGCTCGATCTGCGCGGGGTCGGCGACGACGCCCTCGCGGCGCCCGGCCTCGACGATCACGGCGTGCAGGATCGCGGCGGTCAGCAGCTCGCGGCTCTGGTCGGCGAGGGTGCTCGCGTCGATGCCCGTGCTCGGCCGACCCTGCTCCTGCGCCTGCTGCGCGAGGGCCTCGCCGATCTGCGGCGCCGCGGTGCGCAGGCGCTGGTCGATCAGCTCCGACGGGATCACCTGGTTCCCGACGACCGCCGCCACCCCGGGCCCGACCTGCGGCCCGGTCGCCGTGGAGCAGGCGGTGAGGAGGGTGAGCCCCGCGAGCAGGGCGGGAACGATCCGGCGCAGCACGCGCGACACCTTCTCACGTGCGTACGTCACACCCCCGGCCGCACCACCGCCGTCACCTACCCGGTGGCCCCGACCCGGCCCAGCCACTCCCGCGCGGCGCCCACCGGGTCGTCGGGGTGGCCCGCGATCGCCACGGCCAGCAGCAGGCGCGCCTGCCACGGGGAGAGGTCCCCGGCGAACAGGGCCCCCGCCCGGGCGAGGTCGGCTCCCCCGCCCGCGTAGAGCCCCTCGACCGCGCCCTCCCCCGTCCGGCTCGCCACCGCCACCGGCACGCCGCGCCCGATCAGCGCCTCGGCCGCGGCGACCACGGGCGGAGTCGCGTTGCCCGCGCCGAACGCCGCGATGACGATCCCCTCGGCGCCCGCCGCGGCCGCCGCGTCGATCGCGTGGGCGTCGGCCCCGACGTACTGGGCGACGACGTCGACCCGCGGGAGCCGCTCCGGCGGGTCGGCGAGACCGGTGGGCGGCGCGGTCGCGTGCTCCCGGACGCCGCCGCCGTCGATGCTCGCGAGCGGGCCCCGTCCCGGGGCGGCGAAGGCGGTGAGGGCCGAGGTGTGCACCTTGCGGACGCCGATCGCGGGCAGGACCCGCCCGTCGAAGACGACCGTCACCCCGGGCCGCCCCAGCGTCGCCCACGCCAGGGCCGCGGCGAGGTTCGTCGGGCCGTCGGGCGCCGGGTCGTCGAACGGGCGCTGCGCCCCGGTGAGCACCACCGGGGTGGCGCCGTCGTGGGTCAGCGCGAGCAGCGCGGCGGTCTCCTCCAGCGTGTCCGTGCCGTGGGTGAGGACGACCCCGTCGTGGATGCGGCAGTGCTCGCGCACGGTGCGGGCGAGGGTCGCGAGGTCGTCGGGGGTGGCGGCGAAGCTCAACCGGCCGGCGGCGTCGACCCCGGTGACGCCGGCCGGGTCGCCGACGGAGGCGAGCAGGTCGGCGGCGTCCGCCCCGACGGCCCGGCCCCGGTCGGTGGCGCGGGTGGCGATGGTCCCGCCGGTGGCGAGCAGGGCGATGGTCACGTTCGGCGACCCTAGGGCGTGCGCGGCGGCGCGACGGGTAGCCGTCCAGGTGACGACCGACAAGGACCAGACCCCGTTCGAGAAGCCGGGAAGCGCCCCGACCAAGCCCTCCGGGGGCCGCAGCCGACTCGCCGTCGGCGTGATCGCCGGTCTCTTCTTCGTCGTGCTGGTGATCCTCGGCGTGGTCCTCTACATGTCCGCGTCCGCCACCGGGGGCGGCGGGAACGGTCAGACCACCGGGACGGTGCTCCTCCTGCTGTTCCCGCTCCTCGGCTAGACCCGGGCCGGGACCCGCTCGGGCGCCGGACGCTCCCCGAAGAGCGCGACGAACAGCTGCTCGCACCAGGCCAGCAGCTCCAGGTCGCGCATCGGGGCCGCGCCCATGCGCACCGGGCCCTTCTGCCCGCCGCCCCCGGACTGACCCTCCGTCGGCCTCGGCAGCGACAACGTCCGCGACGCCGTCTTGAGCTGGGCGCGCGGGTGCAGCCGCTTGAGCCGCATCTGCTGGGAGTCGAACAGCTCGACCGGTGCGAACCGGATCAGGTTGCCCTGCCCCGACACCTCGGTGATGCCGTAGCGACGGCACGCCTGGCGGAAGGCGGCGACCGCGAGCAGGTTGTCGACCGGCGTCGGCGGCTCGCCGAAGCGGTCGACGAGCTCCTCACGCACGGCGTCGAGCGCCGCGCCGTCGGCCGCCTCGGCGATCTTGCGGTAGGCGTCGAGGCGCAGCCGCTCGGTGTCGACGTAGTCGTGCGGGACGTGCGCGTCGATCGGGAGGTCGACCCGCACCTCGGCGAGCGGCTCGTCGGCCTCCGAGCCCGCGCCGGTGTGGGACTTGAACGCCTCCACGGCCTCCCCCACCAGCCGGACGTAGAGGTCGAACCCGACGCCCGCGATGTGGCCCGACTGCTCGGCGCCCAGGATGTTGCCCGCGCCCCGGATCTCGAGGTCCTTCATCGCGACCGCGGTCCCCGCCCCGAGCTCCGAGTGCTGCGCGATCGTCGCGAGGCGCTCGTGGCTGGTCTCCGACAGCGGCTTGTCGGTGGGGTAGAGGAAGTAGGCGTAGCCGCGCTCCCGGCCGCGGCCCACCCGGCCGCGCAGCTGGTGGAGCTGCGAGAGGCCGAGGGCGTCGGCCCGTTCGACGATCAGCGTGTTGGCGTTGGAGATGTCCAGGCCGTTCTCGACGATCGTCGTGCAGACCAGGACGTCGTGCTCGCGCTCCCAGAACTCGTTGACGGTGCGCTCCAGGCGCTCCTCGGGCATCTGCCCGTGGGCGGTGGCGATGCGGGCCTCGGGGACGAGCCGGCGCAGCTTCGCGGCCGAGTCGTCGATCGAGTTGACGCGGTTGTGGATGTAGAAGACCTGCCCGTCGCGCAGCAGCTCGCGCCGGATCGCCGCGGCGACCTGCTTCTCGTCATAGGCCCCGACGTAGGTCAGCGTCGGGTGCCGCTCCTCGGGCGGGGTGAGGATCGTCGACATCTCGCGGATGCCGGCGAGGCTCATCTCCAGGGTGCGCGGGATGGGCGTCGCCGACATCGACAGCATGTCGACGTGGGCCCGCAGCCCGGTGATGTGCTCCTTGTGCTCGACGCCGAAGCGCTGCTCCTCGTCGATGATCACCAGCCCGAGGTCCTTCCAGGTGACCCCGGTCTGCAGCAGCCGGTGGGTGCCGACGACCACGTCGACGCTCCCGTCGGCGAGCCCGCGGATCGTCGCGTCGGCCTCCTTGGCCGGCGTGAACCGGGACAGGCCCTTCACGGTCACCGGGAAGTTGCGCATCCGCTCGGTGAACGTCTGCAGGTGCTGCTGGGCCAGCAGCGTCGTCGGGACGAGGACCGCGACCTGCTTGCCGTCCTGCACGGCCTTGAACGCCGCGCGCACGCCGATCTCGGTCTTGCCGTAGCCGACGTCGCCGGAGATGACCCGGTCCATCGGGACGGCCTTCTCCATGTCGGCCTTCACCTCGTCGATCGCCGAGGCCTGGTCGGGCGTCTCGGTGAACGGGAAGGCGTCCTCCATCTCGCGCTGCCAGGGGCTGTCGGGCGCGAACGCGTGCCCGGGCGCGGCCTGGCGGGCGGCGTAGAGCTGCACGAGGCTCGCGGCGATGTCCTTGACGGCCTTGCGGGCCTTCGACTTCGTCTTCGACCAGTCGGAGCCGCCGAGCTTGTTCAGCGTCGGCAGCTCGCCGCCGACGTAGCGGCTGATCTGGTCGAGCTGGTCGGTGGGCACGAACAGCCGGTCGCTCGCCTGGCCGCGCTTCGAGCTCGAGTACTCCAGCACGAGGTACTCGCGCGTGGTCGCGGCCTTGCCGGTGCCGGTGGTCCGCTGGGTCATCTCGACGAACTTGCCGATGCCGTGCTGGGCGTGGACCACGTGGTCGCCCGGGTGCAGCGTCAGCGGGTCGACGGCGTTGCGCCGCTTGACCGCTGCGCGCTTCGTGGGGGTGTCGCCGTGGGTGGCGCGGGCGCCGGTGAGGTCGGCCTCGGTGACGACGACGAGGCGGGACTGCTCGGCGACGAAGCCGTCGCCGAGGCGCCCGCGGGTCACGACGATGCTGCCGGGCCGCGGCTCCGCGGTCCCCGCCACGACGGGGACCTCCTCGCCGACGAACTCGCGCAGCTGCTCGACGGCGCGCTCGGCGGTGCCCGCGGCCGGCACGACGACGAGCGCCGCGCCGCCGGTGGCCGCGTGGGCGCGCAGGTCGACGGCCGCCTTCTCCCAGTCGCCCCGGTAGGAGTCGACGCCCGCGATCCCGGTGCGCACCACGCGCACGCCGTCGCGGGTGTGGGAGTCGTCCTCGATGTCGGGATCGGTGGCGAGGCTGGAGAGGGTCCACCACGGGTGGCCGGCGGCACGGGTGCCCGCCCGGACCTCCGCGAGGTCGCGGTAGGCGGAGGCCCCGAGGTCGATCGGGGCGCGGCCGTCGGTCGAGTCGGCCGCCACGAGCCAGCTCGCCTCGAGGAACTCCTGGCCGGTGCGCACCAGGTCGGAGGCGCGGCGCTCGACGCGCTCGGGGTGGCAGAGGACGACGTGCCCGTCGGCGGGCAGGAGCTCCGGGAGCAGCTGCAGCTCGCCCGGCAGCAGGGCGGGGATCAGCGACTCCATGCCCTCGGCCGGGATGCCCGCGGCCACCTTGCCGAGCAGCTCGCCGAGCGCCTGGTCGGTGCCGTGCACGGCCTGCAGCGCCGCAGCCCGCTCCCGCACCGCGGCGGTGAGCAGCAGCTCGCGGCACGGCGGGGCGACGACCTCGGTGGGGCGCGCGGCGGTGTCGGGCAGCGAACGCTGGTCGGCCACGGAGAAGCAGCGCATCTCCGAGACCTCGTCGCCCCAGAACTCGATGCGCACCGGGGAGTCGGCGGTGGGCGGGAACAGGTCGACGATGCCGCCGCGCACGGCGAACTCGCCGCGCTTCTCGACCATCTCGACCCGTGCGTAGGCGAGGTCGACCAGCCGCTCGGCGAGGTCGCCCAGCTCGATCTCGACGCCCTCGCGCAGCACCACGGGCTCGAGGTCGCCCAGCCCGGGGACCAGCGGCTGGATGAGGCTGCGGGTGGCGGCCGTGACGACCCGCAACGGCGCCCCGGCCTCGGCCCCGGGGTGGGTGAGGCGGCGCATGATCGCGACGCGGCGCCCGACGGTGTCGGCCCGCGGGGACAGCCGCTCGTGCGGCAGCGTCTCCCAGCTCGGCAGGTAGGCGACCGACTCCTCGCCGATCAGCTCGCCGACCGAGGTCGCGAGGTCGTCGGCCTCCCGCTCGGTGGCGCAGACGACCAGGACGGTGCGCCCGGCCCCCGCGTCGGTGTCGGCCAGCGCCGCCGCCAGCAGCGGGCGCAGCGCGGTGGGCCCCTCCACGGCGGCGTCGCGTCCCGCGGCGTCGACGACCTGGCGCAGCCCGGGGTCGGCGAGGAGCGCGGTGGTCAGACCGGACAGAAGAGCGGGGGAGGACACCCGAGAGCCACATCCTGGGAAAGGCGGGGAGGAATCACTTGCCAGTCTACGAGAACACCCCGACGGTCTCCGGGCTTCCCCGGGCCGGGGGCCCGTGGGCGACGATGGGCCGGTGGCCCGCTCCGATCCCGCCCCGGACGACGCCCGCCCCGGCTGGTCGGCGGGGCGGCGGCGCGGCCGTGGTGGCGGCGATCGTGACACCGGGCGTCAGCATGGCCGCAGTGCGGACACCTCCTGGCAGCGAGGTGCCACCGCGGACACCGAGGGTCGGCAAGGTGCCACCGCGGACACCGACGACGACGCCGACACGACCACCCGGCGGCTGACCGGCCAGGACGACGACGACCCCGGCCCCCGCAAGATCACCGTCACCCGCGTCGCGGCGTGGCGCGCCCGCACCCTCACCCGGGCCGGGGTCCGCGCCTTCCACCGGGCCGCGTCCGCCGACGGCGCCGACCGCTCCGGGCTGACCGCGCTGACCTACGCCTGGATGGCCAACTACGCCTCGGACGCCACCCTCGCCGTCGCCCTGGCCAACACGCTGTTCTTCTCCGCGGCGAGCGCGGAGTCCAAGGACAAGGTCGCGCTCTACCTGCTCATCACCGTCGCACCCTTCGCCCTCGTCGCCCCGGTCATCGGCCCGCTGCTCGACCGGATCCAGCGCGGCCGCCGCCTCGCCCTCGCGCTCTCCACCGCAGGTCAGGGCGTGCTCGCGGTGGTCCTCGCCCTGTACATGGACACCTGGGCGCTCTACCCGGCGGCGCTCGGGATCATGGTGCTCTCGAAGTCGTTCGGGGTGCTGAAGGCAGCCGTGACCCCCCGGGTGCTCCCGCCGGGGATCACGCTGGTCACGACGAACTCCCGCCTCACCGTCTTCGGGCTCGTCGCCTCCGGGGTGTTCGGCGCGCTGGCGGCCGGCGTCTCCTACCTGTTCGGCTCGCCGGGCGCCGCGTGGCTCACCGCGGCGATCTGCGGGGTCGGGGTGTGGCTGTGCCTGCGGATCCCGCGCTGGGTGGAGGTCACCGAGGGCGAGACGGAGACCGTGCTCGTGCGGCGGCCGGGGACCCGCCGGGCCCGCCGGCCCCGCGTCCCGATGAGCTCGCAGGTGGTCACGGCGCTGTGGGCCAACGGCACCATCCGCAGCCTCACGGGGTTCCTCACGCTCTTCGCCGCCTTCGTCGTCAAGGCCGCCACGGAGGGCACGCCCGGACGCCAGCTGCTGCTCCTCGGCGTCGTCGGGGCGGCGGCCGGGGCGGGCGGCTTCCTCGGCAACGCGCTCGGGGCCCGCCGCACCTTCGAGCGCCCCGACGTGCTGCTGATCACGGCGCTCGTCGCCACGCTGGCCGCGACGGTGACCGCGGCCGTCGTCGTCGGGCTCGCGACCGCGGCCGTCGTCGGGCTGGTGGGGGCGACCTCGTCGGCCCTGCTCAAGGTCTGCCTGGACGCCGTGGTGCAGCGCGACATGCCGGAGTCCGCCCGGGCGTCGGCCTTCGGGCGGTCGGAGACGATCCTGCAGCTGTCGTGGGTGTTCGGCGGCGCGCTCGGGGTCCTGCTGCCGCCCACGTGGTGGATCGGGTTCACCGTGATCAGCGCGGTGCTGGCGGTCGGTACCGTGCAGACCGTGCTCACCTCGCGCGGCCGCTCCCTCGTCCCCCGCCGGCGGTCCGCCGCGTGATCACGAGGCTCCGGGCGGTCCCGCGGTGGGTGTGGCTCGCCGTGGTGGCGATCGTCGTGGTGGTCGCGGTGACGGTGACCGTCCTCGTCGTCACCTCGGGCCCCGACTCCCCCGGGGACGTCACCTTCGCGGTGGCCGGGGCCTCGATCGAGGCCGAGCCCACCGTCTACTGCGACCTCCAGGTCACCGACTGCACCACCGAGCCCTCCGCGGTGGCCGGGCTGCCGCTGCCGGCGGGGGCCACGGTCGACGTGACCGTGCCCGACGCCGTCCTCGCCACCCCGTGGCAGGTGGCCTTCGCCTACCTCGACGAGAACGGCGCCCAGCAGAGCGGGCGGAGCCAGGTGTTCGCCCCCGGCGCCCGGGCGACCTTCCGGCTGACCCTTCCCGACGACCGCTGGCGCCTGCAGCGCGTCGAGGTCCAGCAGTTCGGGGCCGCGCAGGTCGCCACGGCGCAGGGCTCCCTGTTCTCCACCCGCTCGACCTGGGTGCTCACCGCCCTGGCGTGAGCCACCCGTCCGGGCCGGCGTGAGCTACCCCTCGAGCTCGCGGGCCACGGCGCGGACCACCTCGGCGAGGTTCTTGGTGCTCCGCCGGTCGGGGTAGCGGCCGCGCCGCAGGTCGGGCTGCACCTTCACCTCGAGGAGCTTGATCATGTCCTCGATGAGCCCGTGGAGCTCGTCGGGCGAGCGGCGCTTGGCCTCGGCGACCGAGGGCAGCGGGTCGACGAGACGGACCTGCAGGGCCTGCGGCCCGCGGCGGCCCTCGGCGATCCCGAACTCGACGCGCTGGCCCGCCCGCAGGGCCTCCACCTCGCGCGGCAGCGACCCCTTGGGGACGTAGACGTCGGCCCCCTCCTCCTGGGAGAGGAAGCCGAACCCCTTCTCGGCGTCGTACCACTTGACCTTGCCGGTCGGCACCGTGCTCACCCGTTCTCTCGTCGACGAGAAACGCGCCCCGGCGATCGCCGGGGCGCGTGGGTCCATCGTATCCCTCGCCCGGCGTCCGGTCTCCCGAGATCAACCCCGGCGCGGTCGGGTCCCGGCGGTCAGGTCTCGACGCGGTCGGGGGCGCCCGGGTCGTCGTCGCCGATGGTCGCGGGGAGCCCGCGGTGCAGCTCGGAGACGTCGAGCGCGCGGTGGCCCTCGGTGACGGTGACGGCCGCGACGACGCCGTAGTTGACGACCACGGAGCTCCGGGGCCCGACCTCGTAGCGGTGGACGGCCCCGTCGGTGATCAGCTCACGGAAATGGTCGAGCACCGCGTCGTGCGGCTCCTCGAACTTGAGTGTCAGGGGAATCTGGGCCACATGGACGTACGTCGTCACGGAGTTCCTCTGATCGACGGTTCGACGTTGGGCTGCCCGCGAGGAGAAATGGGCCGATCGGTGCACACTCCCGGTCGCGGCGCGGGCCGATCCTAGGGCGTCAGGTCGCCGAGGACACCGAGGAGCACGGATGGACATCGACGGTCTCGAGGTTCTCGAGGAGAACGAGGAATACGGCTATTCGTGGCGCTGGGACGACCCGCGCGGGCTCCAGGCCGAAATCCTGTGGGACCGCCAGGTCGGTCGTCTGACGCTCGGGACGCGGATGCCTCCCGGCGGCTGGACGCACAACCCGTTGGAGGTCTCGGTGTGGGGCGGCGCGCGCACGATCTACGAGGCGCGCGAGGTCGTCGAGAAATACATCAGCAAGGCGGCGGCGAAACCGCGTTGACGCATTCGCCCGTCAACTACGCCGAACGGAACAGTACAGAACGGCCACCGGGGAGTAGCGACCCCGGCGGTCGGTCCAATCCCGGGTGTGAATGCGTGGCGACCTTGTGTCGGTGCCGACGCGGTTGTCACGCTCCCGCCCGTGCCCGACCGTGATGGTGCCGCCGACCCTCCACCGGACGCCCTCGGACGGGTCATCGCGATGGTCAACGACAAGGGCGGCGTCGGGAAGACCTCGCTCGTCGCGAACCTCGCCGGCCAGCTCGCGGCCGCCGACTACCGCTGCCTGCTCGTCGACCTGAACCGGCAGGCGAACCTCGCCGACGACCTGGGGTTCCGCGACGACGACCGCGACGACCACGGCGCGGGCCTCCTCATGAGCCTCGTCGGGCGGTCCGCCCTCGTCCCCGTGCCCGACGTGCGCCCGGGGCTCGACGTGGTGCCCGGCGGGGCCCGGCTCTCCGACCTGGTGCCGCTCATGGTCGGGCGGCTGCAGGACGAGGGCCGTCCGGCGTTCCTCGCCCTCGCCGCCGCGCTGGCCCCCGTCGCGCCCGACTACGACATCGTCTTCGTCGACTGCCCCCCGGAGTCGACGATCCTCACCGACCTGGCGCTGGCCGCCGCGCGCTGGGTCCTCATGCCGACGCGCTCCGACGTGGCCGGCCTGCTCGGGATGCGACTGGTGAGCGAGCGGTTCACCCTCGCCCGGGAGCTCAACCCGCGCCTCGGACTCCTGGGGGCGGTGCTCTTCGGGACCGGCAGCCGCTCGCGCGCGGTGCACGCCGAGGTCCGGAACGCCGTCGAGCGGGCCTTCGGCGGCCACTCGCCCCTGTTCGACACCGCGATCCGCCACGCCGAGCGCACGGCCCAGGACGCGCGACGACTCGGCAAGCTCGCCCACGAACTCGAGCGGGAGGTCGCGGCCCAACCGGCCTGGTGGGCGGCGCTGCGGGAGGGCGGCACCACCGGCCCCCGCGTCTCGCCCACCGCCGCCGGCGTCGCGGAGGACTACCGCGACCTGGCCGTCGAGCTGCTCACCGCCCTGCGCGAGACCGAGGACGCGACGGAGGCCCCCGGGCCGGACGCCATCCCGGAGCAACGCACTGCCACGGAGGTCGCACCATGACCCTCGACCTGTCCGCCGCCTTCGGCGAGCCCGCCAGCGCGCGTCTGCGGGGGCTGCTCCCGCGGCGTGGACGCGAGACCGACGACGGCCCGGACCCCGCCCCGCCGCCCCCCGGGGACGCCACGTCCCCGCCCGACGACGACGCGCCGCGCATGCACCGGGCGACGACCGCGCGCGGCACCACCCCCGACGGGACCCCGCCGGGCGACAGCCCCTCCCGCACCAGGCCCGCGGCACCCCCGGCCGCACGCGTCGCCACCCCGGCGCGTCCGTCGACCGGCGGATCGAAGGCGCCGACCCGCGGGTCGACCGGAAACCGGAGGTGGGGCATGGCACGCGTGACCTCGCGGGAGCACGTGGACTTCCTCGTGCTGACCGCTCTCGTACCCGGCCCGAACCACGCCCGCGGCATCATCGAGCGGCTGCACGCGGGCAGCGGGGGGACCCTCGAGGCCCCCGAGCGCACGATGTACACCACGCTGCACCGGCTGACCCGCAACCGGCTCCTGCGCCGGGTCGCCCCGGGACCCCGCGGCGGACCGCGCTACGCCCTCACCGAGGCCGGCCGACGCGCCGTCGACGCGCGCGTCCGGCAGTGGCGGACGTTCGCGCGTGCGGTCGACGGCGTGATCGCGCTGAACGACTCCGAATGACGTGGCCGCTCCCGGGGGTCCGATGCGGCCGCCGGGACGGGTCGCCTGCCCGGACGGCCCAGGCGCGCGATTCGAAGCCTCTCAGGGGTTCCCCCGAACGGCCTAATCCTGCTACCTTGACTCGACGCGGAACAGTTCCTCCCGGAGAGGCCCGTACGTCCGGATGCCCCGGGATTTCGCCTTCCGGCCCACGGCTGCCACACGATTCCCGACGGCCGTTCGCGCCGATTAAGAAGCCGAATGCGTGGCCTCGTGGGCCACATGACGTAATGCGCACATTGATCTTTTTGCACCTCGCGCCATCGTCACTCCACAGAGGTAGTGTCCGCCCCGCACTGCGGCGGACTGTGGTCCGCCGCACATGTGGATCATGAGTTTCGTCGGCGGTCCCTACCCCAGGTACGCCGGTCGGACGCACAGCACCGAGCGGCGGTCGAAGGACGGTCGACGGACGGAGGAACGAGACATGAATGCGCCGAAACTGGCCGCTGCGATCGTCGCCGGATACTTCTTGGGACGCACCAAGAAACTGAAGCTCGCCATCGTGGTCGGTGGCGCGCTCGCCGGCAAGAAGATCTCCACCGACCCGGCGGAACTGCTGTCGATGGTCGGCAAGCTCGCCGGTCAGTCGCCCGAGGTGCAGCGCCTGAACGACGCGGTGCGCGGGCGCCTCCTGGAGGCCGGCAAGGACGCCGCGCTGGCCGTCGCCAGCTCGCGCCTGGAGTCGCTCACCGACAGCCTCGTCGACCGGGTCGAGAACCTCGGCAAGCCCGCGGCCGGTGCCGCGGACGCCGCCGGGCAGGCCGCCGGGCAGACCGCCGGCGCGGCGGGCGACGCGGTCGGGGAGACCGCCGGCGCCGTCGGTGACGTGGCGGGTGGCGCGGGCCGTGCCGTCGGTGGGGCCGCCTCGAAGGCGACCGGCCGCAAGCGCCGGGCCCCCGAGCCGGAGCCGGAGCCCGAGGACGAGGTCGCCGAGGACGAGCCGACCGACGACGAGCTCGCGGACGACGAGCTCGCGGACGACGAGGTCGACGAGACCGAGGGCGCCGACGAGGAGGCCCCGGAGACCGAGGAGGCCGACGAGGCACCCGTCGCCGAGGACGACGACGACGCCGACGACGAGGCCCCGGCCCGCCGCCGGCAGGGCGGCGGGTCCACGAAGTCCACGGGCACCCGCTCCTCGGGCCGGTCCTCGGGCACCACCCGGTCCTCGCGCTCGCGCACGGCGGGCCGGACCTCCGGGTCGAACGGGTCGTCCGGTTCGCGGACGACCTCCAACGGGTCCGGTTCGCGGACCGCCGCCGCCAGTGGTGGCGGGCGTCGTGGGGGTGCGCGCTCGGATGACTGAGACCACGGAGAACCAGAACGGCAGCTCGCTGCCGGTCGACCGCCTGAAGGACGCCGCCCGGACGCTGCTCAAGGCCGCGTCGCAGAAGGCGGTCGGTGCCGCGATCGACCAGGTCGACGGGCTCACCAACCGGCTCACCGACGTCGCCGAGAACGGCGGCAAGGGGATCGGCTCCGTCTTCGGCGGAGGCGGCGGTGACGACGACGACGAGGAGGGCGGCGGCGGTGGCGGCATCGGCGGCGCCCTGAAGTCCGGCGCGTCGAAGGTCAAGGACGCCATCGGCAACGTCATCCCCGGGATGAGCGGCAGCGACGACGACGACGAGGACGCGGACGGCGACGGCGACGGC
Organism: Actinomycetospora atypica; assembly: GCF_042653685.1. Classification (NCBI taxonomy): domain Bacteria; kingdom Bacillati; phylum Actinomycetota; class Actinomycetes; order Pseudonocardiales; family Pseudonocardiaceae; genus Actinomycetospora; species Actinomycetospora atypica. Next base: position 214,160 of record NZ_JBHSIV010000006.1, read on the forward strand.
TCGTCCGGCGGCGGCGGGGCCGGTGGGGCCCGCGGCAAGTTCAAGTTCATGAACATCTACGAGACCCAGGACGTCGGCGTGCCGATCCGGGTCGCGTACGACCAGTGGACGCAGTTCGCCGACTTCCCGAGCTTCATGAAGCGGCTCGAGAGCGTGAACCAGGAGTCCGACGAGAAGTCGACCTGGACCGCGAAGGTGTTCTGGTCGCGTCGTTCGTGGAGCACCACGATCCGCGAGCAGGTCCCCGATTCGCACATCCTCTGGGTCGCGTCGGGCGCGAAGGGCTACGCGGACGGATTCGTCTCGTTCCACGAGCTCGCGTCGAACATGACGCGCATCATCCTGATCCTCGAGTACTACCCGCAGGGCTTCTTCGAGAAGACCGGCAACCTCTGGCGCGCGGTCGGGCGCCGGGCCCGTCTCGAGTTCAAGCACTTCTGCCGTCACGTCATGATGGACACCCTCATCAACCGGGACGAGCTCGAGGGCTGGCGCGGCGAGATCCGGGACAGCGAGGTCGTCAAGACCCACGAGGAGGCCATGGAGGAGGAGCAGGCCGCCCTCGAGTCGTCCGAGGAGTCCGAGGAGGACGAGCTCGCCCCGGAGGACGAGGTCGAGGACGACGAGCTCGCCGAGGACGAGTACGACGAGGACGGCGAGCCCCTCGACGCGGACGAGGAGTACGAGGACGAGCCGGTCGACGAGGACGGCGAGCCCCTCGAGGCCGAGGACGAGTACGAGGACGAGCCGGCCGACGAGGTCGACGAGCCCGAGGACGAGGCGGAGCCCGAGGACGAGCCGGTCGACGAGGACGTCCCCGAGGAGGAGCCTGAGCCCCGCCCGCGTCGTGGACGCCGGCGGTCGAAGGCCGCGGTCTAGCTGTGTCGTGCCGCCCCTCCGGGGGTGGCGTCCCCGGTCCGGGTCCGGCATCCTGCCGGGCCCGGACCGTCGTCCGTGCAACGTGAGGAGAGCCGATGACGGTCAGCCAGCGTCAGGGCGGGAGCGGCGTCCAGAAGGAGCCGTCCGGCCAGTTGGCGGAGATTCTCGATCTGATCCTGGACAAGGGTCTGGTGATCGACATCTTCGTGAAGATCTCGCTGGTGGGGATCGAGCTGGTCACGATCGATGCCCGCATCGTCGTCGCCAGCGTCGACACCTACCTGCGCTTCGCCGAGGCGACCAACCGCCTCGATCTGCACGAGAAGGGCGGCAAGGACCTCGGCCAGTTCATGGGTGACATGACGCAGGGCGTTACCCAGGGCGGGGCGAAGGGGAAGACCAAGGGGATGCTGGACGCGGGCAAGGAGAAGTGGGACGAGATCCGCGGCACCGACGACGAGAAGCAGACCTCGCAGAAGAGCCGTCGATGAGCGGGGAGGCGAACATGGACACCACCACCGAGGAACAGCCCGCAGCCACCACCGAGGCGGTGGGCTCCTACGTCTACGGGATCGTCCCGGCCGGCACCCGCCTGCCCGAGGACCTCGAGCCCGTCCCCCACGACGGCGAGGAGGGTCTCGGCCTCGTCACGTCGGGCCGGGTCGCCGCGGTCGTCAGTGACGTCGCGACCGACCGCCCGCTCGGGACGCGCAAGGACCTCACCGCCCACGAGCGGGTCCTCAACGCCCTCGCCCAGAACTCGGCGGTGCTCCCGATGCGCTTCGGGGCCGTCGTGGCCGACGACGACGCCGTGGCCGACGAGCTCCTCGCGCCCCACGAGGACTACTTCGTGCGCGCGCTCGAGCAGATGACGGGCCTGACCCAGTTCAACCTGCGCGGCGACTACGTGCAGGAGGCCGTCCTCGCGCGCATCGTGCAGGAGGACCCGGAGATCGACCGGCTCCGCCGGCAGATTGCCGGGGTCGACGAGGACGCCGCCTACTACGACCGCATCAAGCTCGGCGAGGCCATCTCGCACGCGTTCGACAGCCTGCGCCAGCAGGACGCCGACGCCACCCTCGACGCGCTCGAGCGGTTCGCCGTCTCCACCGTGGTCAAGGAGGCGGGTGGCGAGAACGGCGCCGTGCACGTGGCGTTCCTCGTGCGCGAGGACCACCGGACCGACTTCGAGCGGGCCGTCGACGACCTCGGCGACGCCTGGGAGGGCCGGGTCACCCTGCGGCTCGTCGGCCCCACGGCCGCGTTCGACTTCCTGCCCGAGTACGAGGCGCCCGACGGGGGTGACGGCTGAACTCATGGGGTTCTTCACCGAGCTGCTCCTGCTCCCCCTCGCCCCGGTCCGCGGTGTCGTCTGGATCGCGGAACAGGTGGAGGGGGAGGTCGACCGCCGCCTCAACGACCCGGCCGTGATCCGGGCCGAGATCGACGCCCTCGACACGGCCTTCGAGAACGGCGAGATCACCGAGGACGAGCGGGACGAGCAGCAGGAGGTCCTGCTGTCCCGACTCATCGGAGGAGGACAGGGATGAGCGCCTCCACGGAGAGCGAGGAGACCGACGAGCGCGACCGGCCCCGACGCCGACGCGCCTCCTCGGGTGAGTCCGCACGTCCCCGACGCGCCCGCCGGGCCGCCGCGACGGACGAGGCGGAGACGCCGCAGGACGGGCCCGACGACGCCTCCCCCGCCGACGACTCGACTGCCGACGCCTCCCCCGCCGACGACCGGGAACGCCCGCGGCAACGCCGCACGGCCTCGTCGAACGGCAACGGGTCGGCGACACCGCGCCGCCGTCGGGCCGCGTCCTCGGACGGCGAGGACACGACCGACCAGGAACGCCCCCGCCGCCGACGCACCGCGACCTCCGACGGCGAGGACACCACCGACCAGGAACGCCCCCGCCGCCGACGCACCGCGACCTCCGACGGCGAGGACACCACCGACCAGGAACGCCCCCGCCGCCGACGCACCGCGACCTCCGACGGGGAAGACACCACCGACCAGGAACGCCCCCGCCGCCGACGCACCGCGACCTCCGACGGGGAAGACACCACCGACCAGGAACGCCCCCGCCGGCGACGTCGCCCCGTCGACGAGACGGCCGAGGCCCCGGACGAGGACGAACGCCCGGTCGACGACGAGCCCGAGGACGTTGACGACGACCTCGAGGACGAGCCCGAGGACGACGTCGTCGAGCAGGAGGACGACGTCGTCGAGCAGGAGGACGTCGACGACGGCGAGCCCGAGGACGTCGACGACGGCGAGCCCGAGGACGAGGAGCCGGAACCCGAGCCCGAGCCGGAACCCGAGCCGACGCCGAAGCGCATCCCCGCCCGCAAGGTGGCCCGCTGGGCGGCCGAGCAGGTCATGGAGATGACCGGCAAGGAGACCGAGAGCGTGACCTCGGTGCGCCGGGAGGACGAGGGCTGGACGGTCGGCCTCGAGGTGGTCGAGGCGCGCCGCGTGCCGTCGTCGACCGACATGCTGGCGGTCTACGAGGCGGAGATGGACACCGAGGGTGAGCTGGTCAGCTACCGCCGGGTCAAGCGCTACGTCCGTGGACGCAGTGACGACGAATGACGCGGCCACAGGGCCGGGCAGGCGGTACGTCCGATGAGTGATCCCGTGGGCTACAACGGCCGGATGCCGTCGGCCCGCCAGCAGCAGCAGCCGGCCCCGAGCAGCAACGGCGGGGGCGGCACCAACCTGGCCGACATCCTCGAGCGCGTCCTCGACAAGGGCATCGTCATCGCGGGCGACGTCCAGATCAACCTCCTCGACATCGAGCTGCTGACCATCAAGCTGCGACTCGTCGTCGCGTCGGTGGACAAGGCCAAGGAGATGGGGATCGACTGGTGGGAGCGCGATCCCACCCTGTCCTCCGGCCACTCCGAGCTGGAGAAGGAGAACCGGCGCCTCCGCGAGCGGCTCGAGGCGCTGGAGGGTCGGCCCGCCGCCCAGCTCGACGACGCCGAGCCCGAGGTCGAGGACGTCGAGGAGCCGGCGGCGGAGCCCGACGAGGCCGACATCGACGACGCCGACATCGTCGAGGACGAGCCGGAACCCGAACCCGAGCCGGCTCCGCGCCGCCGCCGGTCGACCCGGCGGGACACCGGCGGGGGGTCCGCGTGAGCGACTCGCTCAGCTACGTCTACGCCGTCACGCGCGGCGCCGACCCGGCGCAGCTCGACGGCCTCGTCGGGATCGACGGGGGCCCGGTGCGGCTGGTCGCCTCCGGCGACCTGCAGGCCGTCACGTCCGACGTCGACCGGGCGGACTTCGAGACGCGCGCCCTCGAGGAGCACCTGGAGGACCTCGTCTGGCTGGAGGCGACGGTGCGGGCCCACCACCACGTCGTCGACACCGTCGGGCACGTCCACGTCGTGGCACCGCTGGCCCTGGCCACGGTGTATTTCGACGACGACCGGGTCCGGGAGGTCCTGGAGGCGGGTCGTCCCGCGTTCGAGCGCGTCCTCGATCGCCTGGCCGGCCGCGGCGAGTGGGGCGTGAAGGCCTTCGCGGCGCCGGCCCGCCGCGCGCAACGGGAGGAGCGGCCCCGCTCGGGCGCGGAGTACCTGCGGGCGCGTCGCCGGGCGCTGCGCGAGGGGAACGACACGCAGGAGGCGGCGATCCACGCGGCGGAGCGCTTCCACGAGGCGGCCGAGGCGCTGGCCTCCGACTCGCGGCGGCACCGCCTGCAGGACGCGTCGCTGTCGGGCGCGAGCGACCCGATGGTCCTCAACGGCGCCTACCTCGTCGCCGAGGCCGACGCGGCGGCGTTCCGCGAGCTCGTGGAGTCGTGGGCGGGCCGCGACGACGTCCGACTGGAGCTCACCGGGCCCTGGGTGCCGTACTCGTTCGTCCGCTGGGGGGAGTCGGCATGACGCCCCGGGAGGACGAGTTCCGACCGGCGTCGCTGTTCGGGGACCAGGAGGTCGCCCTCGTCGACCTCCTCGACCGGCTGCTCGCCGGGGGCGTCGTCCTCGTCGGCGACCTGACGATCTCGCTCGCGGGCGTCGACCTCGTCCGGGTGTCGCTGCGGGCCCTCATCACCTCGATCGCCCCCGTCGAGTCGACGGCGGGCCCGCTGCGGGACGTCACGGCCGTGGTCGACCGGCCCGCCCTGGAGGCGGGGGATGGCTGAGCCGGACGAGCCGCGCTCGGCGGGACCGTCGCGGCGCGTGGAGATCGACAAGGACGCGGTGCGCCGCGACCTCATGAAGCTCGTCCTCACGATCGTCGAGTTGCTCCGCCAGCTCATGGAGCGCCAGGCCATCCGCCGCGTCGACCAGGGCGACCTCACCGAGGACCAGGAGGAGGACCTCGGGAACGCGCTCATGCACCTGCAGGACGCCATGGACGAGCTGACCGAGCAGTTCGACCTCACGCCCGAGGACCTCAACCTCGACCTCGGGCCGCTCGGCCCGCTCCTGCCCCGGGACCGCTGAACGCCCCCGGGGCGGCTGACCGCCCCGGGGGGACGCCGACCGCCGTCAGCTCGAGACCGCGCCCGCGATCGCCGCGATCACGAAGCCGAGGGCGACCACGAGCAGCACCACCGGCGCGAGGACGGCGGTGAGGATCAGCAGGAGCCCGACAATGACCTTCGTCTTCGTGCTCATGGCGCCCACGCCCGCCTTGAGGGCCGCCGTCACCGGGTTCTTGCCCTGCAGCTTGGCCATGCCGCCCGCGACGACCGCGCTGCCGAGCACGCCGCCACCGCCCAGCGCGCCACCGAGCGCCCCGCTGAGGAGCTTCGAGGGGTCGGCGGCGAGGCTGCTCAGCGATCCCGCCAGCTCCTCGACCTTGTCGGCCGCGGCTCCCGCCAGGCGATCGAGGGCCGTGGCCGCGAGCGTCTGGAGGCTCTCCGAGAGCGTCGCGCTGTGCACCCGGCCGTCGTCCTCGGGTGCCGGCGGCGTCTGCGCCTTCCGGGGGCCGGACGACGTGGTCGGTCCGGCGGACGTCGACGGCTTGGACGGCCGGGACGGCTTCGTGCGTCGTGTCGGGGCCTCGGCGGTGGCCGTGCTCACGACGAGAGTCCGCGGGCGAGCGAGATCCCGTCGCGCATCCCCTCGGCGTAGGACCGCGTCTCCCGCTCCTTGGCGGTCGGTTCCTTCTCCGGCTCGGTCTCGACGATCGTCGTCAGCATTTCCTCGACCTCGGCCACGCGACCGGCATCGACCAATTGCTGCAGTCCCTCGAGGACCTCGTCGGTCCGGTCGCCGGATTTCTTGGCCACGTCGTGTCCTCTCGCGTCGCGCGGTCGTCGGCCTCGACGCCGTGCGCGCGAGACTACGGCCCGCACCCGCCCCGGGATACCGCTACTCACGATTCCCGCGACGGTTGGACCGATTGCGAACAACTGACGATGAATTGTCGTCGCCCGTTCGCGAACGACTCCCCCGTGCGGTCGAAGCACTCCCCGCTCAGGGGTGCAGCGGGGCGTAGTGCCCCGAGTACAGGGCGGCCTGCAGCTCGCTGCGCCCGGAGACGCCGAACTTCCCGAGCACCGCCTTGACGTGGTCCTGCACCGTCCACTCCGACAGGCGCAGGGCCCGGGCGATCTGCTTGTTCGACCGCCCCCGGGCGAGCTCGGCGAGCACCTCCTGCTCGCGGCCGGACAGGCCGCGCGCCCGCGCCACGACGTCGGCGAAGCGGGACGGCCGGATCGGGTCGACGACCACGGCGACGTGACCGGCGCCGAGATCGGTCGCGGCGAAGGTCAGCCACCGCCCGGCCACCGTCGGGGCGCTCAGGCTCGGCGGTCTCGGGGCGCGCGACCGACGGGCGGCGACCAGCGCGGTGACCGCGGCCGGCAGGTCCTCGGCGCCCAGCAGCTCGCGGGCCTCCGCGCTCACCTCGAGCACGCGCCCGTCGCGGTCGCAGAGCACGAGGCCCGAGCCCTCGACGTCGACCGCGGCGGTCACGGCGTCCGTCGGGGCACCCGCCGCCCGGGCGCTCGTCATCGCCGCCCGCAGGGCCAGCGCCACCGGACGGCCGGCCGCCACCGCCGTCGCGACCTCCCGGTCGTCGAAGACACTGCCGGCCCGGAGGAGGTCGACCACGCCCCAGGCGGTGCGGCCGTCGTGGAGCACGAGACGCAGGTGGTCGGTGAAGCCGCGGGGGGCGAGGACCTCCCGGTGCCGCGCGCTGCGGGCGGGGTCGCCGGCGGTGGCGCGGTGCACGGTGCCGACCAGGGGTCCCGCCGCGAGGTCGGCGTAGCAGAGGACGTCGGGATCGGGCGCGTACTCGTGGGCGAGGACGTCGGCCTCCAGGGCCCGGTCGCGGGAGGCGCCGTAGAGGCGGCAGGACGTCGTCATCACGGTGGCCGGGTCGACCGTCGCCCAGACCGCGAGGTCGTGCCCGACCTCGGCCGCGAGGGCGGCCGCCGCCCGGTCGCGGACGGCGACGTGCCCGCCCTCGGGATCGAGATCGATCACGGTGAGTACCCCCCTGGGACTGGGGATGGGGTCGAGACCCTCCGCCTTACTACCTTCGAGAGGTCGATGACACACCATCTCTCACCGGGAGTACATGATGATGACCCAGAACCTCGACAGCTTCCCCCTGATGGGCGCCCAGGCGGTCGTCCTCGCCACCGCGGACGACACCCGTGAGGCCTGGGAGCAGTTCGAGCTCCGCCTCGGGCCCGGAGCGCGATCACCCCGGCACACGCTCACCGCGGACAAGCTCTTCCACGTCGTCGCGGGGACGGTCACGATCGTCGCCGGGGAGTCGGAGGAGTCCGTGTCGGACGGCCCCGTGTTCGTCCCGGCGGGCACCCCGCACTGCTACCGCAACGACTCGGGTGTCCCCGCCCGGATGGTCGTCACGGTGACCGGGCGCGGCCAGATCGAGTTCCTGCGCGGCATGAGCCGCCTGACCGCGGACGGCCCGCCCGACCCCGCGGCCCTGGCCGCGCACACCGAGGCGCACGGGGTGGCGATCCTCCCCGCCTGAGCGCGCGCGGGCGGCAGTACCGGAAAGGGTCGTCACTCGTTCGACGACACGTGCCGTCCGCCCGCCGCGTGCTCCTCCTCGTCGTCCTGCTCCTCGGCCTGGGGGTGACGACGGGGGCGGGCGTGGGGTCCGCGAACCCCGCGCCCGCCGACCGGGGGCCCGCCCTGAGCGTCCCCGCCGCCACGCTGGCGCGCAGCCTCGACTGCCACGGCGACCTCGCGGCCCGCACGCCGGTGCTGCTCATCCCCGGCACCACCCTGACCCCCGCCGAGTTCCGCTGGAACTACGTCCGGGCGTTCACCGCCACGGGCCGGCCGTTCTGCTCGGTGACGCTGCCGCAGAACGCGCTCGGCGACATCCAGGTCGCCGCGGAGTACGTCGTGTCGGCGATCCGGACGATGTCCGACCGCGCGGGCGGCCGCCGGATCGACCTCCTGGGCCACAGCCAGGGCGGGATGATCGCCCGCTGGGCGTTCAAGTTCTTCCCCGACACCCGCAGCAAGGTCGACGACTACGTCGCCCTCGCCCCGTCCAACCGCGGCACGGTCGACGCCGACCTCGTCTGCGCCCCCGGCGTCTGCCCGCCCTCGATCTGGCAGCAGCGTCAGGGCAGCCGCTTCCTCACCGCGCTCAACGCCGGCGGCGAGACCTTCCCCGAGGTCGACTACACGGTCGCCTTCACGATCTACGACGAGATCGTGGTGCCGAACCTCGACACCCCGCGCGGCATCCCGGTGGACGCCACGCCCCCGGCGAACTCCCCGCTGCGCGGCGGCGGCGCGAACGTCAGCAACACCTCGCTGCAGGCGGTCTGCGGTCCCACCCATCTCGCCGACCACTTCCTCGTCGGCACCGCGGACGCCGTCTCCTACGCGCTCGCCGTCGACGCCTTCGACCACCCGGGGCCCGCGAACCCCGCCCGGATCGACCGCCGCGTGTGCCTGCAGCCCTTCCAGCCCGGCGTGAACCCGTTGACGTTCCCCACCGACTTCGCGGGTCTCGTGGCCTCCGCCGGGACCGCGCTGGCCACCGGTCCCTTCGTCCCCGCGGAGCCGGCCCTCGCCCCCTACGCCCGCTCCGCCGCCCCCGCGCAGCGCTGAGCCCCGGTGGCGTGGCCCCGCCACGCCACCGGGGAGGGCGTCAGGCCGTCGGGCTGGCCTGCAGCCCGAGGAGCTCCACCGAGGTCTCGCGCATCTCGACCTTGCGGACCTTGCCGGTGACGGTCATCGGGAACTCCTCGACCACGTGGACGTAGCGCGGGATCTTGTAGTGCGCGAGCTTGCCGGTGGCGAACTCCCGCACGGCCTCCGCCGTCAGCTCGGTGACCCCGTCGCGCAGCCGCACCCACGCCATGAGCTCCTCGCCGTAGCGCTGGTCGGGCACCCCGATGACCTGCGCGTCGAGGATGTCGGGGTGGGTGTAGAGGAACTCCTCGATCTCGCGCGGGTACACGTTCTCCCCGCCGCGGATGACCATGTCCTTGATCCGGCCGGTGATGTTGATGTAGCCCTCGTCGTCCATCACCCCGAGGTCGCCGGTGTGCATCCAGCGGGCCCGGTCGATCACCTCGGCCGTCTTCTCCGGCTGCTCCCAGTACCCGAGCATCACCGAGTAGCCGCGCGTGCACAGCTCGCCCGGCGTCCCGCGCGGCACGGTCAGCCCGGTTTCGGGGTCGACGATCTTCGACTCGAGATGCGGCCCGACCCGGCCGACCGTGGACACGCGGCGGTCGAGCGAGTCGTCCTTGCGGGTCTGGGTGGAGACCGGCGACGTCTCGGTCATGCCGTAGCAGATCGTCACCTCGGTCATCCCGAAGCGGTCGACGACCTGCTTCATCACCTCCACCGGGCACGGCGAGCCGGCCATGATCCCGGTGCGCAGGCTGGAGACGTCGTAGTCGGCGACGTCGGGCAGGGCCAGCTCGGCGATGAACATCGTCGGGACGCCGTAGAGCGACGTGCACCGCTCCGCCGCCACCGCCTCCAGCGTCAGCGCCGGGTCGAATCCCGGCGCCGGGATGACCATCGTCGCGCCGGAGCTGGTGCACGCGAGGTTGCCCATCACCATGCCGAAGCAGTGGTAGAAGGGCACCGGGATGCACACCCGGTCGACCTCGGTGTAGCCGCAGAGGCGGCCCACGAAGTAGCCGTTGTTGAGGATGTTGTGGTGCGAGAGCGTCGCGCCCTTGGGGAACCCGGTGGTGCCCGAGGTGTACTGGATGTTGATCGGGTCGTCCGCCGAGAGCTCCGCCTGCCGCGCCCGGACCCGGGAGAGGTCGCCCTCGCGGACGAACAGCGACGTCCACGCGTCGGTGTCGGTGATGACCACCGTCTCCAGCGAGGCGGTGTTCGGCCGGACGGTCTCGATCATCTCGGCGTACTGCGAGGTCTTGAACGACCGCGTGGCCACCAGCATCCGCACGCCCGACTGGTTGAGCACGAACTCGAGCTCGTGGGTGCGGTAGGCCGGGTTGATGTTGACCAGGATCGCGCCGACCTTCGCGGTCGCGTACTGCAGCAGCGTCCACTGCGCGCAGTTCGGGGCCCAGATGCCGACCCGGTCGCCGGCGGCGATCCCGAGGTCGAGCAGCCCCAGCGCCAGCGCGTCGACCTCGGCGACGAACTCGGCCCAGGTGTAGCGCAGCCCCTGGGCGCGGTCGACCAGCGCCTCGCCGTCGGGGAACCGGGCGGCGGTGCGGTCGAGGTTGTCGCCGATGGTGTCCCCGAGCAGCGGCTCGTCGGAGGTGCCGGACGAGTAGGACGGCACGGTCGGGACTGCGGGCGCGCTCACCGGGGAGACCTCCTGGACGGGGTGATCGTGGTCCGCCTCACTATGCCTCCGAGGACCGACACCGTGGAACCCTGACGGGCGAACCCTCGCGCGCCCCTGCCCGGACGGCTGGGACGATCGGGTGCGTGACCGCCACGCAGCCGCAGACCACCGCGAGCGCCGACGGCGCCTCCCTCGCCGGCGCCGAGATCGACGCCGCGGTCGCGCACCTCGTCGACGCCCTCGCCGCGGTCGACGACGACGGGTGGTACTCGACGATCGAGGTCGTGCGGCCCTGGTCGGAGGTCAACCCGCGCCTCACCGGCGAGTTCTCCCGCACCGGCGCGATCCGCCGCTACCTGTGCCGCGAGCTCGCGGCGCTGCTGCGGGCGGGCGCCCGGGTGACCGTGCGCCCGTCGCGCCCGGCCCTGGCCTTCCACGACCCGGCCTTCTTCGACGCGCTCGACGAGGACCGGGTGGACGCCCGCTCGAAGAAGCTCTTCCTCTTCGGCCCGGAGCGGATGGGGCTCTCGGTCGACCGGCTGGGCCACTACACCGGCACGCCCGCCGAGGCCTTCCAGCGCCACGTGCTGTTCACCAACTACGCGATGCACGTCGAGGCGTTCCTCGAGCGCTACCCCGGCGCGGTCCGGCCCGACCACGACGTCCAGATGCCCGCGTACCACCACGCCACCGACGACGGGGACGGCGTCTCGCTGGTGAACATCGGGGTCGGCCCCGCGAACGCCAAGACCGCCACCGACCACGTCGCGGTCCTGCGGCCCGACACCATGATCATGATCGGGCACTGCGGCGGGCTGCGGAACCACCAGCAGAAGGGCGACTTCGTCCTCGCCACCGGCTACCAGCGCTTCGACCACGTCCTCGACGAGGTGCTGCCCCTCGACGTGCCGGTGGCGCCGAACCACCGCCTCAACTCCTTCCTGCTCGAGGCGCTGGAGGCGACCGGCGCCGAGTACCGGATCGGCACCGTGCACACCACGGACAACCGCAACTGGGAGCTCAACCAGCGGCTCACGCTCGCCGCGATGCAGGCGTCTCGCTCGGTGGCGGTGGACATGGAGTCGGCGACGATCGCGGCCAACGGCTTCCGCTACCGGATCCCGAACGCGACGCTGCTCTGCGTCTCGGACAAGCCGCTGCACGGCTCGCCCAAGCTGTCCGCGGACGCCCAGACCTTCTACGAGAGGTCCAAGCGCCAGCACCTGGGGATCGCGCTCGCCGCGCTCGACCGGGTCCGTCGCGAGCACCCGGGCGGCCTGCCGGGCCAGGAGATCCGCTCGGTCGACGAGCCGCTGTTCGGCGGGCCGTCGGACACCTAGTTCGCCGGCAGCGGAACCCGACGACAGGCCTCGTCGGGACCCCCTACCGTCGGCGCATGGGTGAGCTCGTCCGTCTCGACCGCCACCGCCGCCCGGACCCGCGTCCGGCGGCCCCGGAGCCGCTGTGGCGGGAGGTCGTCGGGCGGCGGCTGCGCGACCTGCGGCGGGACCGGGACGAGCGCCTCGCCGACACGGCCGCGCGGGCCGGGTGCTCCCCGCAGTACCTCTCCGAGCTCGAGCGCGGCCGCAAGGACCCCTCGAGCGAGATCCTCGCGGCCGTCGCCGGCGCGCTGGGCTCGTCGCTGCGCGAGGTCGTCGGGCTCGCGCACACCGACCTCGCCCGCGGCCGCGGGTCCCACGGCCCGGTCCTGATGGCCGCCTAGCGCTCCTCGATCACCCGGTCGACGATCCCGTAGTCGCGGGCCGCGGCGGCGGTCAGGACGAGGTCGCGGTCGGTGTCGTGGCGCAAGGTCGCGGCGTCCCGACCCGTGTGCCGGGCGAGGATCGTCTCCATCTCGGCGCGCACCCGGACCACCTCGTCGGCGGCGAGGATCAGGTCGGGGATCGCGCCCCGCCCCTGGGCCGCGGGCTGGTGCAGCACCACGCGGGCGTGCGGGAGGGCCGAGCGCCGGCCCGGCGCCCCCGCCGCGAGCAGCACCGCCCCGGCGGCGACGGCCTGCCCGACGCACGTGGTCGCCACCGGTGCGCGGACGTACTGCATGGTGTCGTAGACCGCGAGCATGGCCGCGGTGTCGCCGCCCTCGCAGTTGACGTACATCGAGATCTCCTGGTCGGGGGCGTCCGCCTCGAGGTGGAGCAGCTGGGCGATCAGGGCGTTGGCCACCCCGGAGTCGACGGCGGTGCCGAGGTAGACGATGCGCTCGGCGAGCAGGTGCGAGTAGACGTCGACGATGCGCTCACCGCGGGAGTCGCGGGTGACGACGTTCGGGATCGTGTAGGCGCCCATCACGCGGCCACCATCCCGACGCGCAGGCGCCGCACCGGCATGACCTGGTCGAACGACGAGACGATGCCGTCGACGAAGCCGTACTCGCGGGCCTGGTCGGCGGTGAACCAGCGGTCGTGCAGGGAGTCCTCGAAGACCCGCTCCGGGGCCTGCCCGGTGTCGGAGGCGATCAGCCCGAGGACGGTGTCGCGGGTGTGGCGCAGGTCGTTGGCCTGCACCTCCACCTCGACGGCCGAGCCGCCGATGCCCGACGAGCCCTGGTGCATCAGGATCTTCGCGTGCGGCAGCGCGTACCGCTTGCCCGGCGTGCCCGCGGAGAGCAGGAACTGCCCGGCGCTGCAGGCCAGGCCGAGCGCGAGCGTGGAGACGTCGCACGGGACCAGGCGCATCACGTCGCGGATGGCGAGCATCGCGGGCACCGACCCGCCGGGCGAGTGGATCCACAGGGCGATGTCGGCGGCGTCGTTCTCCGCGGCGAGGCTGAGGAGCTGGGCGGCGAGGGCGGTGCCGTTGTCGTCGTCGAGGGGGCCGTCGAGCAGCAGCACGCGGTGGCGGACGAGGAGCGCCCGGAGCTCGGGCGGGAACGAGGTCGTGTCGGTCATGGGCGCCACGGTCGCGCCCCGGCCCGACGATGCGCCGGTCGTTCTGCTCAGGGCAGCGCGGATCCGCCCTGAGCCTCCCGGCCCGCCGGGTACACCGTGACTTCGGCCGCCTTCACCGCGAAGAACACCTCGTCGCCCGGCTCCACCCCGAGCTCGGCGACGGCGGCCGGGGTGACGTCGGCGGCGAGCCCGTCGATCCACCCCGGCCCGGTCGCGGACGCCGCGGCCCGCAGCCGCACCAGCTCGCCGTGGGGCTCCATCGCCGCGAGCCGCACTGGCAGCGTGGTGCGCGGGGAGCCCTTCGGCGGGTCGCGGAACACCGACACCGAGGCGGGGGCGAACAGCGCGACCGCGGGCTCGCCGTGGGCGACCGGCTCGGGGTGGATGCCGCCGATCAGCATGCCGTCGGCCGTCGTCAGGCCCTCGGGGCAAGAGCGGCCGGGGACGAGGTCGAGCCCGGCGACGCGGGCCGCGAACGCCGAGCGGGGTCGGCGCAGCACCTCGGCGGTGGGCCCGGTCTCGACCACCCGCCCGGCGTCGAGCACGACGAGGCGGTCGGCGAGGACCACGGCGTCGAGGACGTCGTGGGTGACCATCAGCGTGGTCACCCCGGTGGCGCGGACGACGCGGCGCAGCAGCGACCGCACGGCCGGGGTGGCGTCGACGTCGAGCGCGGCGAACGGCTCGTCGAGCAGGAGCAGCTCCGGCTCGCACGCCAGCGCCCGCGCGATCGCGACCCGCTGGGCCTGCCCGCCCGAGAGGGCCGACGGGCGGCGGTCGGCGAGCGCCGTCGCGTCGACCATCGCGAGCCAGCGGTCGGCGGTCCCGCGGGCGGCGCGTCGTCCGGAACCCGCGGCGCGCGGCCCGAACGCGACGTTGTCGCGGGCGCTCAGGTGCGGGAAGAGCAGCGCCTGCTGGCTGAGCAGCCCGACCCGCCGCCGGTGCACGGGCACCCCGGCCAGGGACCGGTCACCGAGGACGACCTCGTCGCGGGTGGGTCGGTACAGCCCGGCGAGGGTGCCCAGCAGCGTCGACTTGCCGGCCCCGTTCGCGCCGAGCACGGCGACCACCTCGCCCGGCTCCACGGTCAGGGCGACCTCGAGGGAGAACCCGCCGCGGGTCACCGCGACGTCGGCGAGGAGCCGGCTCATCCTGCTCTCCCGTCGCTCCGCTCGCCCCTCACCGCAGGTCCCGCGTGCGGCTGACGACGATGACGGCGACGGCCACGACCACCAGCACGAGCGACATCGCGACGGCCCCGTCGAGGTCGTCCTGGGACTGTAGGTAGATCAGCAGCGGGAGGGTGCGCGTGGTGCCCTCCAGGGAGCCGGCGAAGGTGATCGTCGCGCCGAACTCGCCGAGGGCGCGGGCGAAGGCGAGCACCGAGCCCGAGAGCAGCCCGGGCAGCACCACCGGCACCGTCACCCGCCACAGCGTCGTCAGCGGCGAGGCCCCGAGGGTGGCCGCCACCGCCTCGTACCGCTCCCCCGCCGTGCGCAGGGCGCCCTCGAGCGAGACGACGAGGAACGGCAGGGCGACGAAGGTCTGGGCCAGGACCACGGCCGTCGTCGAGAAGGGGACGGTGACGCCGAACTCGCGGTCGAGGAAGCCGCCGACCGGGCCGGTGCGCCCGAGCAGGAACAGCAGCGTCAGGCCCCCGACGACGGGCGGGAGCACCAGCGGCAGCAGCACCACCGACCGGATCAGCGACAGCCCGGGCAGCGATGACCGCGCGAGCACGACGGCCAGCGGGCCGCCGAACAGCAGGCACAGCACCGTCGTGACGACACCCGTCCGCAGCGACAGCCACAGCGCGGCGAGGGCCGACGGCGACGTGACGAGGCCGAGGAAGTCCGCCCAGTCGACCCGCAGGACGAGCCCCGCGACGGGGACCGCGACCAGGAGCCACGCCAGGGCCGCCGGCACCCACAGGAGCCGCGGGACGGAACCCGTCATCGGAGTCACTTCGTGACGAAGCCCGCCTGCTGCAGCGCCGCGGTGCCCTGCGGCCCGCGCACGAACTGGATCCAGGCCTGCGCCAGGTCGGCGTTCGGCGAGCCGGCCACGACCCCGATCGGGTACGACTGCACCGCACCCTGGGCCGAGGCCTCCGGGAAGTCGACGCCGGTCACCCTGCCCTGCGAGGACCGCACGTCGGTGACGTAGACGAGGCCCGCGTCGGCGTTGCCGGTCTGGACGCGGTTGAGCACGCCCTTGACGTCCTGCTCCTCGCTGGCGGGCGTGAGCGTCACCCCCGCGGCCTTCTCGGCCGCCTCGGCGGCCGCGCCGCAGGGGACGGCCGGGGCGCAGACCACCGACACGACGCCGGGCCTCGCGAGGTCGGCGAGCGAGGCGATGGCCTTCGGGTTGTTCGGGGCGACGGCGATCTGCAGCGAGTTGGTCGCGTAGATGACCGGCTCGTCCGCGATCTTCCCGGCCTGCACGGCGGTCTGCATCGTCCTCGAGCTGGCGGTGGCCAGGACGTCGGCGGGGGCTCCCTGCACCACCTGCTGGGCCAGCGAGTCGGAGCCGCCGAAGTTGAACGTCACGGCGGTGCCGGGGTTCGCGGCCTGGAACTCGGGGCCGAGCTGCTGGTAGGCGCCGGTCAGCGACGCGGCCGCCGAGACGGTCAGGGTGCGGGCCGGCGGCTGGGCCTGGCCGCCGGAGTCCGAGGACCCCCCGCAGGCCGTCAGGGCCAGGCCGAGGGCGGCCACGGCGGCCGACAGGGACACCTTGCGCAGCAGGGCGCCGTTCACGCGGTTCCTCCAGGGGTCTCGACGATGATCTGGGTGGCCTTGACGACCGCGACGGCCAGGGAGCCGACCTCGAGCGCGAGCTCCTGCACGGCCTCGGTGCTCATGAGCGACACCACGCGGTGCGGCCCGCACTGGATCTCCACCTGCGACATGACCGTGTCGCTGCGGATGTCGGTGACGAGCCCGACGAAGCGGTTGCGGGCCGAACGCCCGACCCCGGACGGGTCGGGGGTCGCGTGGGCCGAGGCCCGCGCGAACGACGCCAGGTCGGCGCCGGCGATGACCTTGCGGCCGCTCGCGTCGGTGTCGACGGGCAGGGAGCCCCCGTCGGTCCAGCGCCGCACGGTGTCGTCGCTGACGCCGAGCAGGCGGGCGGCCTCGGCGATCCGGAAGTGCGTCACGAGGCCGCAGTGTAGGGGCGCAGGTACGGCGCCGCTCCCCCGGTGGAGGGGCAATTCCGAAGATCGGTCACCGACGGTGGGCGCCCCCACGGCTGCGCGCCCTCGCGGTCCGCCCCCGCCGGTGGGACAGTCGGGTCGTGGATTTCGCGCTCAGTGCCAAGGCCGACGACTACTCGAAGCGGATGCGCGCCTTCCTGGAGGAGTCGATCCTCCCGATCGAGGCCGAGTACGAGGCCTGGCGCGAGCAGCGCCGCGGGACGGACGCGGAGCACGACCTCCCCCCGGTCGTCGAGACCCTCAAGTCCGAGGCCCGCGAGCGCGGGCTCTGGAACCTGTTCCTGCCCTCGGAGTCGGGGCTGAGCAACCTCGAGTACGCCTCGGTCGCCGAGGTGACCGGCTGGTCGCCGGTGATCGCCCCCGAGGCAATCAACTGCCAGGCGCCCGACACCGGCAACATGGAGACGCTGCACCTGTTCGGCACCGACCAGCAGAAGCAGGACTGGCTCGTCCCGCTGCTGGCCGGGGAGATCCGCTCGGCGTTCGCGATGACCGAGCCCGACGTCGCGTCCTCCGACGCCACCAACATCACCACCTCCATCCGCCGCGAGGGCGACGAGTACGTCATCAACGGCAAGAAGTGGTGGGCCTCCGGCGCCGCCGACCCGCGCTGCGCGGTCTTCATCGTGATGGGCAAGACCGACCCCGAGGCCTCGAAGCACCGCCAGCAGTCGATGGTGCTCGTCCCCCGCGACACCCCCGGGGTGAACATCACCCGGGCCCTGCCGGTGTTCGGCTACCAGGACCAGCACGGGCACTGCGAGATCGAGTTCCACGACGTCCGCGTCCCGGCCTCGAACCTCCTCGGCGAGGAGGGCGGCGGCTTCGCCATCTCCCAGGCCCGCCTCGGCCCGGGCCGCATCCACCACTGCATGCGCCTGATCGGCATGGCCGAGCGCGCGCTCGACGCCATGGTGCGCCGGGCCAACGAGCGCGTCGCCTTCGGCAAGCCGCTGGCCGAGCAGGGCGTGGTGCAGCAGCAGATCGCCGAGAGCCGCATCGAGATCGAGCAGGCCCGCCTGCTGGTCCACAAGGCGGCCTACCTCATCGACGAGGTCGGCTCGCGCGGCGCGGCCACCGAGATCGCCGCGATCAAGGTCGTGTGCCCCCGCATGGCCTGCGGCGTGATCGACCGCGCCATCCAGGTGCACGGCGGCGGCGGGGTCTCCGACGACTTCCCGCTCGCCTACGCGTACGCCTGGGCCCGGGCGCTGCGCCTGGCCGACGGTCCCGACGAGGTCCACCTGCGCTCCGTCGCCCGCGTGGAGATCAAGCGCGCCTCCTGACCGGGCGCCCCCGTGCTCAGCGGGGGCGGACGAACAGTCCCACCTGCCACGCGCGACCGACCGCCTCCGCGCGGTCGGTCGCGCCGAGCTTGGGGAAGAGCCGCGCCACGTGCGACTTCACCGTCGCCGCCGAGAGGTAGAGCCGCCGGCCGATGTCGGCGTTGGTCAGGCCGCGGCTCACCCCGACGAGGACCTGGATCTCGCGGGCCGACAGGTCGAGCGCCTGCTGGACGCCCCGGTCGACCCGCATCTCGTCGTCCACCGGCCACAGCGGGTCCCCGCCCACCGCGACGCGGGTGAGGGTGCGGGTCATCGCCCGCGGGGCGTCCCAGCGCAGGTAGCCCGCCGCGCCCGCGGCCAGGGCCTGGGCGACGAGGGCCGGCTCGTCGGACGGGCCCGCCACCAGCACCGGCACCCCGGGGACCGCCGCCAGGACCGTCCCGACGAGCTCCGCCGCTCCCGACCGCGGGAGGCCGAGCACGACGAGGGCCGCGGGGGTCGAGCGCGCCAGGCCGAGCAGGTCCTCGGCGTCCGCGGCGACCACCACCTCGTCGACGTCGCCGTGGGCACGCAGGAGCCGCGTGAGGCGGTGGCCCGCCTGGTCCCGCTCGTCGTGCACGACGCACGTCCGCCCCACGCGGCCACCTCCCCACACGAATCCCGGACGACCGCCAGCCCTATCGGGTGGGACGTGTCGCGGCCGTGCGACTCACGGACGTTCACGACATCGGTGTAATTCACCCGGTCGGCCATCACTCACACGCGTGACGCGCTCACGCGTTGCGGTCGACCACGGAGATCGTTCCACTGGTCGTCGTGCCTGGTGCGAGACGGTCCGCGGTGGTCCTGGTGGCGCTCCTCGCGTTCCTGACGACGCCGGTGGCGGCGTGGGCCGTCCCCTCCGGCGAGGCGTGGGGCGCGGAGCTGGCGGTCGCCGACGGGGACGACGTCGACGTGGTGGCCGCCGACGACGCCGTGCGGCTCGCCGACAGCGCACCGCGCACCACCGCCTCCGGGCCGGCGCCCGCCGAGGGCACGCTGCTCCTCGCGCCGCGCCGCCTCGGCGCCGTGGCCGACCGGGTCGCGGCGGACGTCACCGCCGACCTCCCGGCGGGCTCGGAGGTGCTGGTCGCGGTCCGCGGCCTGCGCGACGACGGGTCGTGGTCCGAGTGGGTCCCCACCGGCACCGAGGGGCCCGCCCAGCTGCCCGTCACGACCCTGCAGATCCAGGTGCGGGTCACCCTCGTCGCGGGGTCCGACGACGCCTCCCCCGCGCTGCGGCGGCTGTGGCTCACCGCGGACGCCACCCCGACCCCGAGGCTCGTGGCCGCCCCCGCGTCGCCGTTCACGGCCCGGGTGTTCGCGACGCGGATCGGACTCGTCGGCAACACCACCGCCAACGGCCACCGCGTCGTCGACGACGACCGCTTCGTCGCCCTCCCCTCCCGCCGCGGCCTCGCCCCCGACGGCGCCGGGGACTACACGGTCCGCGTGTGCGCCGGGAACGGCCGGTGCGCGTGGGCCCCGGTGTGGGACGTCGGGCCGTGGAACACGACGGACGACTACTGGAACGCCGACCGCCAGTCCTTCCGCGACCTCCCCCGGGGCGTGCCGCAGGCCCAGGCCGCGCGGGACGACGGCTACGACGGCGGCCGCGACGAGTTCGGCCGACGGGTGTCCAACCCCGCCGGCATCGACCTCGCCGACGGGACCTACCGCCGCGACCTGCGCCTGACCGACAACTCCTGGGTCGACGTCGCCTACCTCTGGACGGGGAGCGGCCCGGCCGGGACCACCGGGGACGCGACGGTCGTCGTCCGCTCGGCCCCCCGGGCCGACGCCCCCGACGTCGGGGCGGTCGCCCCCCGCGCCCGGGTCCTCGTCGCCTGCTCGACGGGCACGACGACCGCCGCCGACGTGCGCCGCACGGCCCCGGCCGCCGGCGGGTGGCTGCGCCTCGACACCGACCGCTACGTCCCCGCCGACGCCGTGGAGGCCCCCGATGTCCCCGCGTGCTGACCCGCGTCGCCGCGTCCTCGTGGGCGCCACGGGCCTGCTCGTCGCCGGTCTGCTGACGACCGGGGCGGCCGGGACCGCGGACGGCCTGACGGGCATCGTGGCCGGCGGCGAGACCTGGGCCCCCGAGCTGTCCCTCGGGGGCGGGGACGACCGGGACGTGGTGCTCGCCGACGGTGGGGTACGCCCCGCGTCGTCGGCGGAGGGGGTCCTGACGGTGGCCCCGCGGCGCCTGCTCGGCCCGACCGCCGAGATCACCGGCACCGTGACCGCCGACCTCCCGCCCGGCACCGACGTCAGCCTGCAGGTCCGTGCCCTCGACGGGCAGGGCACCTGGGGTCCCTGGGAGAGCGTGCCCGCCCGCGTCGGGGTGACCACCGAGGTCCAGGTGCGGCTCCGGCTGCGTGGCGCCGCCGACGGCTCCGCGGTCCCCACCGCCCGGGGCGCCTGGCTGACCGCCGTCCCCGACCCGGCCCCGACGCGCACGGTGACCGTCGAGCCCGGGACCTACGGCTCCGTGACGGGTGCCGCGCCCGCACCGTCCGGGTCGACGACCACCGGGTCACCGACCGCGAGGCCGCCGCGGACCTCGACGCCGTCCCGGCCGGCCAGCCCGACCCCCACCGTCGTCGGGACGACCCCGCCGAGCCCCTGAGGGCGCGCCACCAGCACGGTCGCGCTCCCGGGCGGGGCGCCCGGCGCGGCCGGACGCAGCGCCGCCGGGGGCACCACGAGCACGCCGTCGCGGCGGGCCAGCACGATCTCGGCCCGCGCGGCGACCCCGATCCGGGCCACGACGGGCAGGGGCGCCGACACGACCACCACGTAGCGGCCGTCGGGCCCCGGGGTCGGCGCGACGTCGACGACCCGCCCGCGCTCCGCCGGCGCGTCCGCCACCGTCACCGTGGCGGTGCGGCCCGGCACGATCGCCGCGACGTCGGCGGGCACCACGGGGACCCGCACGACGAGGGCGTCGAAGACGGCGAGCTCCACGGCCGGCGGGGACCCCGCGCCGACCCGGTCGCCCGGGCGGGCCGCCACCGCGGTGACCGTGCCGTCCTGCGGGGCCCGCAGCACCCCCGCGTCGAGCGCGCCGGTCGCCTCGGCGAGCGCCGCGCGGCTGG